>JAWBOZ010000118.1:0-3565 GCA_038825625.1 Methanomethylicia archaeon
ACCAAAACCCTAGAATCAGGGAAACCAATCCTACCAAAAACATACTTCTCAAGAACATCTGGAGAAACCTTACCGAGAAAACTCATATATATCACAACCTAAAACCACGTTTATTAACCCCAATATGTATCATTGAAGCAAAAACTAATCCAATAAGCATCTGCATAAAATTGAATGGAACCTCCACAAGTGAAGCCCAACCATAAGATAAAACATAAAACTCATATAGAAAGTAGAATAAAACCATGAATAAACCACCAACAAAACAGGATAAAGCTGAAGAAATATATTGTGTGCTAAACCTAACATAAACATAAACTATTAAAATGAAGATTGCCATCGAAAAGAACACCCAGAAAAGATGTGGAATACTAAAGGTTAAAACACCATAACCAAATATGGGTAAACCAAAAGAGATATCGGAAACCCCAGAATAATATGTAAACCCAATATATAATAGGGGTAGGTATATGGATAAAGCTGTAAATGAAAATATGAGGAACCCCTTAAAATCTCGTTTAAAATCAATTCTTCTAAAGAGAGAGTGAAGGAGACCTACAACAAAACCTTCAAACCCCTTTATAAATAGAGTTCCAGGAGCATACCAGAAAAATCCAGTGAAGATATCAGCTAAAGCAGAACCCAAACCTCCAGAGATAGCCCCAACCCACGGACCAAACATCAAAGCTGAAAAATAAACACCAATTTCACCGAAGTTGAAGTATCCATGAGTCTCATAAATATATATTTGGAAAACCATAGTCAATACACATATTAATGCAGCCATAAAACCAGTAACAGAAACACGCTTTGCCACAGACATGTATCATCACTAACTTATTAAAATGAATAGTTAATAAAGGTTAACCTATATATAGGCTATATCTAGGTCTAAATAATACAATAAAAACACTTTTAAACAGATAGAACAAATATTGTATAATTAGCTAACAAAAGGTGACAAACCAATGAGCAAATGTGGAAAGAAGAAGGAGAAAAAGGAAGAGAAAAAGAAGTAAATGAAAATCTAATGCAATAATTAACTACATCATTTTTTATCTTTTTCTCTCCAGAGCTTACCTATGGGATAAAAGTTATCTGGAACATTATGATATTCAAGTGTTAATAGGTCTGCAGGCCCGAGTCCTGGAGAATCTATGGGGTAATCAAGTGCCACAACACCATCCCAGAAAGCTCTATGATGAATCCTATCCTTCAAAACAATAATATCCCTTTCTCTAGGCTCAATACCTAAAGCTTTAAATCCTTGATCATCCATAGGAGCTCTAAGCCTTTTGGAGATTATTACGTATCTATCACTACCCATATTTATTACAGCCACCAAATCCTCATGCACACGTCTACCACGACCCATAGGACCCACAAGCGTGTACTCAACTGAACCAATAAACTCCAGCAAGCCATCAATTTCAACAGGCACACCTGAAATTGGATGAGCCCAACCACCAACCTTAATCTTAACGTGATCGCCAACTTTAGCATTATTCTTAAGCCACTCCAAAGCTTCTGGATCAGCAATACCACCAATAACAAAATTCTTAGCCCCTTGAACTATAAGTTCCCTAAGAACATGGGTGCCATCACCAATCCTATCACTATGCTCAGCTATGAGTATGGGTCTAACACCCTTAGCCACCAAACTTAAAACTTCAGCCACACCCTCCTTAGGTTTTGGAATTGGCCTTGTAAATTCATAGCGTAAACCCCAAATCAAATCGGAAATATCCTGAGCAGCTTTCTCAGCCAGCTCCCTATCACCATTCGTAACAACAAAAACTGAAGCGCCAATATCAGGTACATCTGCATAAGCATATCCAGGAGCAACAGAAGCACAATAAACACCTTTAGACTCCCACTCCCTACAACGATCATAAACAATCTTCATTGGAGGGTAACTGCTGGCTTGATATATACTTGCAGATACAAGTCCAGGTTTACGGAAAGCCATTACAGGTTTAAATTCACCTCTAATGGTTTTAACCATACATCTAGCAGCAATAATACCAATATCCTCAGAATCAACATGTGGATAAGTCTTAAGTATGAATACAGCGTCAGCTGCTTCAGCTAATTCATGATCCTCATTTGCATGTAGATCCAATGTAACCATTATCGGTATATTACCAACAACTTTTCTCACACGCCTGACAATTTCAGCCTCAGGTTTTGGTACACCCTCAACAGCCATAGCACCATGAAGAGCTAATAAAACTCCATTAAGAGGCTTAGAGGCTTCAATACCTTTAACAATTTCACCAGTAATTCTTTCAAAAGCATCAAGAGTTATCCAACCACTATAACCAGTAGCACTGGTCTGACCAGCCACAAGAATACCTACAAGTTCCACATCACCCTCCTCTTCAGCAACCTTCATAAAACCACGAATATAATTGGGATGTGTTCTAGCATATTCAAAAATAACATTACCCCTAGCTATGAAATCCTTAAACATATCATAAGTGGTCTTTACTGGAACAAAAGTACATGTTTCATGAGAGAAACTGGCAACGGCAATCCTCAAATAGTTCACCAATAAATTTATCATTAAACAATACTTAAAGGTATTTAATCAGAACAAGTATTTATGGTGAATATATGATTAAAACCTTCACAATAGAAAGCAAAGGAAAGATTGAATTCATTGATATAACAAGAATAATAGAGGAAGCAATTGACGAAAATATTGAGGAGGGATTATGCCACATATATACTCCACATACAACAGCAGGTTTAACAATAAATGAAAACTATGACCCAAATGTCCATAAGGACATCATAAACACATTAAATAAATTAATTCCAGAAAATTCACAATACCTACACATGGAAGGAAATGCGCATTCACATATAAAAACAAGTTTAATTGGAAATTCATTAACAATACCAATAAATAATGGTAAACTTATGTTGGGAAGATGGCAGGGAATATTCCTATGCGAATTTGATGGACCGAGGAAAAGAAACATCTATCTAATGATAATACCAATAAAGAAATAGTGTTAATCAATCCTTCCTTAAAAACCATAAACTCACCAATAGGATTATGGCTAATACTTCACATATCAAACTGAAAATGACAATTCCAAAGCTATATATACTAAGTAGTAAAGCCATAATCATAGTTCCAATCATCCATGAAATACCGGAGGCAAAGGAATATATCCCATAGGCGTAAGCCCTATTGGATGACTCAGTTAAATCTGCTACAGCAGCCCTCATAATAGTTTCATATGCACCCATAAAAACACCCCAAAGAATTGCTGCTAAAATGTATGCCAACAAATGATTGCTAATTATCAATGATGGTATCAGTAATGCTGATAATGGAGCAGCAATAATTACTTTTAGACCATGCTTATCATATGCTAAACCCATTGGGAGAGCAACAATAGCATCAACACCCATAGCCAAAGTATAGAGTAAAGCAATATAGTAATCTGGGATAACACCCACATCCCTAAGATAAAAGGATAAAATACTCCTCCACTGCAGAAAACCAAGCATCATTAGAGATGAGGAAAAAGTGTAAATCCAGAAAACCCTG
>JAWBOZ010000119.1:0-3470 GCA_038825625.1 Methanomethylicia archaeon
TTTATCTCTTCTTTCTATTCTTTTTGGGTTTTTGGAAATATTGTGGTTGCTAACATTTTTTGCTCTATTTCTTCACCAGTTATTGGTACATATAATTCTCCACTCCTCATTCTATGTGGTAATGCTAATTCAGCTGCACTTATTATATCATTATGAGTTACTTCAATTCTGCCATCTAGAGCTGCTAAAGCTTTTGCGGTTTTAATTATCACTATATCTGGTCTATGTCCTGAGACACGCATCTTTAAACATATTTCAATGGCTTTCTCTTCCATTTCTCTTGGAATCTTCACCATTGGTAATATTTTTCTTGCATCCATAATTTTCCTTTTAACATAATTTTGTTTATCCATCCATTTCTCTATGAAACTTATGGGATCCTCTTCAAATTGTAAATTCCTCATAGCTATCTCATTCCTCTCTTCAATATTTGATATGTCCTCCATTTTTACACATATCGCAAATCTATCCAGTATTTGTGGTCTAAGGGTTCCTTCCTCTGGATTCATTGTTCCAATTAATATGAATCTTGCTGGATGAACTATTCTTATACTCTCCCTCTCCACAATATTCCATCCAAACGCTAAAGAATCCAATATGACATCAGTAATGGTATCTGGAAGCAGATTCACTTGATCTATGTATAATATCCCTCTATTTGCTTGTGCCAAGAGTCCATTTTCAAAATCCTTAGCTCCTTCCCTAATGGCTCTCTCCCAATTTATTGATCCCAGAACTCTATCTTCAGTAACGCTTAAGGGCAGCTCAACAAATGGCATCTTCATTTTCGATATGGATAACTTATCATTAGAATATGCTTTCTCCTTACACTTAATACACATTTCCTCTATTCGATATGGGTTACAATGAAATGGGCATGAATCTACAACTTCTATTTCTGGGAGAAGATCAACTATGGATCTAGCAATAATAGTCTTACCAGAACCTTTAGAACCTATTATCAAAACACCACCTATGGTGGGGTCAACTAAAGCTACCAACAGAGCTCTCTTAGCTTTCTCTTGACCTACTATTGCAGTAAATGGATAATTCAAACTTTTATTATATGACACTCTCACTCAATTAATTTTTATAATAATAGCATATTATAAAATTATCCGATGCACTTTATAACATATTAATAATCTCATTATCCCTTAAGAAACCTTAAAAATAATCTGATTAAATGAAAATTATATATTGTTTAAATATTGTCGTTATAATGAAATAATAAAATGGTTATGTATATGTTTTTGTTATTATTTTTGAGGATGTATGTATATTGATTTTCATGTGCACTCCATATTTTCTGATGGTATTTTTCCGCCAGAAGTTATAGTTAAACATGCTTCCAGAAAAGTTAATGGGTTGGCTTTTACTGATCATATTGGATCTAAAGATTATTTGAGTGTTCTTAATAAAAGGTTCAGAATTTATGGTGGGATTGAGAGGGATGATTTTATTGTTATACCTGGTGTAGAATTTTCTATTGATATTGGCCATGTTGTTGTGCTTTTCCCAAATTTTGAAATTAACTTTCCAAATTTGATTGTTTCAGATATTTCTTCTTTACATGAGATTGTGGATATGTTTGGTGGTGTTACTGTGGCTGCACATATTTTCAGATCTTCTGGTGTTGGTGAGAGAATATATGATTTTAAGAGATTTTTCGATGCGGTGGAGGTTTACCCATTTACTAATGATTTTGATGTCTTTTCATTGAAAATTCCATTAATTGCGGGTTCTGATTCACATACATTTTGGACTATTGGCTTTGCTTCAACTTTTATATATGAGTATAGTTGCTCAATTGATAATATCCTAAATTCTATTATTTGTGGGAGGATAATACCAGTTTTCAATAAACCTTATATCCTTAGAAAGCTTCTGGATACACCGCATATGATTAGATTGCTAATTTAATCTCGCTATATCATGTTCCTCCTTTTTAATTAATCTTGCAATCTCTTTACTCATCAATGTGTGAAAGCATGTTACACATATGGGTTTTATCTCTCCATTTTTAAGTACATAATTATATATTGGTGTGAGGTCTCCTCTACTACTTGTTAAACTATTTCTCGAGAGTCTTCTTCCACAAATGTGACATTTATCTCTCATAGTCTTTTTATATTTCGACATTATAGGCTCTTCAACAATATTTATCTCAAGTTTCTAATAAGTTAACATTTAAATACGTGTTTTAACAATACCCTATTTTCCATGTTCAATTTTTATTCCCTCTTTAAATATTTCTCCAATTATATTGATTTATTTAATGTAATTTCGTGATTTTTGTTTGTTGTTTTATTTTTGTTTATGATAATTTTAAAACTTATATTTTTCATTATGAATTTAAGTTTAGGTAAATTGTTTTGATGGATCTTAATGGTTTAGTGGCGTTACATATTTTGATGTTTACAATGGATAGGCACATATGTTTTGTTAATGATTTATCTGAAATTCTTTCAGTTTCATTGGATAGGTTAATGGATGTTTTGAAAATTTTTGAAGATTTAGACTTGATTAGATTTTTAGACGTTGATGGTATGCTTTCCATAATGGTTTTGGATAGATTGAAGATGGCTCATTATGCTTTAAATCTAGGTTTTGATGTAAAGAGGATATCAAAATATTTAGATTGGAGGGAATTTGAGGGATTATGCTTTGATATTTTGAGTTCATTCAATTATATTGTTTATAAGAATTTTAAGTTTAAAGTGGATTCAAAGAGGTTTGAAATAGACTTAGTAGGGTTAAAAATTCCGCATATTATTTGTGTTGATTGCAAACACTGGTCTGAAACCAGATTCTCCACTATACGTAGGCATTTGGAGAGTCATTGCAATAAGATTTTGTTTTTATCAAAATTTTCTAAGGATCTTTTTAAATTGAATTTTCATGGTAAATTGATATTTATTCCAGTTATTGTTACATTGTTGGATGATGTGGTAGGAATTTATGATGGAGTTCCAATAGTTTCGATTTTTAAATTCAATAATTTCTTAAATGAATTACTCATTGGTATTAATCTCATTAAAGTTTTTGAAGTGGAGGTTTAAATAATAAATTTTAAACCTTACCCACAGTTAAAATTATTTTCTCTTGTGACAATGTTTTAAAGCGTTTTGTATACGTGGTTGTGTTGGTGTTGTGATGATCCATGTGGGAAGAGCTTTATAAAGAGTTATCTAGATTAACATCATTTGATGAGTCTTTATACAGAAGATTTGCAGAAGTATATCTTGAAGAGAATTTTAAGAATGATATTGATTCCATAAGGAGTTACACCTTTGTTTATAATGATTTGTGTGATGATGTTAAGGTTATTTTAGATGCTCCATACATTTTCCATACAAGAAATTTTTCATCATTCTTAGAGGACCCATTAAAACATATGATAAAGGTGTTTATTTCTAAATCACATACTCTTATTAATGGAAATGTGGATATTAACAAGTTTAATGAGA
>JAWBOZ010000120.1:0-3459 GCA_038825625.1 Methanomethylicia archaeon
CGGTGTACAAACTGGTTATGTTCTTCAAATGGAAACCGTTAAAGAGGTGGCTAAGGAGCTTGGTAAGAGTCCTGGAGCTGCCCTTGGAACAGGTATGGTGGTTGTTCCACCATTAATGCAGCCTCCTCCACCAGTTCAACCTCCACCTACACAACCAACAACCATGGCTGCACCTACAGTTCAAGCTCCAGTATCCTTTGCAGTATGTCCATATTGTGGTAAACAGGTTCCAATAGGAGCTAATTTTTGTCCATATTGTGGTAGGAAGGTTAAGTGGTGTTCTAAATCTCATATATCTACTGAAGACGCTAGGTTTTGCCCTGTTTGTGGTGAGGAGATAAAGTAGTTTGGTGTAATTAATGTATACTGGGTCTCTGGAGTTTAAGTGTAGGAATTGTGGTGGGAAGTTGGATGTTACTCCAGAGACTCTTATGGTTATATGTGATTATTGTGGTACACCAAACTGGTTTATTGAATCCACTGAAGAGATAATGGTTGTTCCATCCATTGGTGGAGATGATGTTTTAAAGAGCTTTCTAGCTAGGGTTTCTGAAGATTCTGATTTGAAACATATTGCAGATAAGATTAAGATTGTTGAAGTTAGTGGTGTTTATATCCCCTTTTACTTTTTCTCCATTAGGGTTGAAGGCTTCTATGAGGGTTGGGAGGTTGAGAAGGTTGTGAAGAGTAGTGGTAAGCAGAGACGTGTTGAGACTAGGAGGAGGAAGGTTTCTGAAAAGTTTTCCTCAGTTTTAAAAATTCCCGTTCTTGGTAGACGTAGCGCTGAAGACTTCTCTTTAAAGAAACTTGCTTCACACTATAAGTATAGTAATCCTAAAGCTATACCCATTGGTGAATTGAAGAGTTTGAGGGATCCTAAGATTAGTTTTCTAAGGTCTGAGATTGGTTTTGATGAAGCTTCAATGATCGCTAGGGATGATGCTGGTGATATTATACGTAACAGAGTTTCTTCTAAGGTTAGTGAATTAACCAAATTTGTTTGTAATACCACTATATTGGAGAAGTCTCCATTAATTCTCCTCCCATATTGGTATATTATTTATAGTTATGGTGATGCTCAGTATAAAGTTGCATATTCTGGTTGGGATAAACATTTACTTTTAGCTCAAGAACCTGTTATGGGTTATCATAGGTTAGGTTATCTTGCTGGAGTTTTGTCTGGATGCGCTGTTTCGGCATTTGGTTTAACCCTTAGTTTAACTGGTGGTTTGGATATATTTTTCAGTGTTTTGAGTTTGGCTGCTGGTTGTGTCATTAGCTGGTTTTTTGGGAATAAGCTTGTTAGTGATGTTAGGGTTGAGGAGGGTTAAATTTGAGTTATACCTGTAGTAATTGTGGTGCATCATTCAATATTCCCGAAGGTATAACTATTGTTACATGTCCATATTGTGGTATGACCATCAACATTTCCATTGGTAAACTTGATGTGGAGCATTACTTCTATCCAACAATATATGATACTCAACGTGCATATAATAGGTTGAAATCAATATTATCTAGGCAGTTCGGTGTTCCAAGGGATTTTAGTGATCAATTAAATTTAATCAGTAGAGTACTTCATTATATTCCATTATATGTTTTCTATGTTGAAGGGAAAACCTCTAGTGGTAGTGTAGAAGTTTTAGAGTATGACTATGTAGCTTTGCCATCATTAAAAATGCCTCCAGTTCCAATACCTGAAGATTATAGGTTTCCAGTTAGAGGTAAAGTTTATTTTAAACCTCAAATAATTAAGGATGCACATTTCTATTCACCAACAATTTCCAGAGATGAATTGGAGAAAATTGCTAGAGCTAAAGTTTATGCAAGATTTTCCAGGGAGCTCGACCTTGCTGGTAGAGGTTTGGAAGCGAATATAAATAGTAGGTGTGAGGGTCTTGTACATTATCCAATATGGGAATTTAAGTATAATTATCTTAATTTTTCTTTTAATGGTTTTGTTGATGCTGTTAATGGTGAGGTTTTGTATTGTCAATATCTAGTGTCAACAATGCATAGAACCTTCTCCTTATCCCTTGCTATTGGAATAGTTGGTTTGGGTGTAGCATTAGGTTTTTCCATAGGTCTATTGTTATCAGCGCCATTTATCGGTTTATTTGGCGGTTTATCTTCATCCCTTTTTGGTGCTATTCCATTATTTATGAAGAGTGCATATAAATTTCAAACTTATGTTTTAAAGGTTTTTGGTGTTGGTGAGAAGGAGAAAAGTTTAGGTAAGGAACTTCTTGATGCAATAAAGTTTGTGAGTAGGATTGGAATTTAATCGAAAACCTTAACTATATCTCCTTTTATTTATCCATTATTTAAGCGATATTTATGAGTTATTTGAGGGTTACCTTTTTAGGCTTAGCTCATGCTATTAATCATAGCTTCTTATTGACGATTCCAGTGTTGCTCCCCAGCATTGCTAATTCCCTTGGAATTGAGATTTATGAAATGGGTTTTGCCGTTTCTTTTGCATATTTCCTATATGGTTTTGGTGCTATTCTTGCCGGACCATTATCTAAACGCTTCAGTAGTAGAGTCCTCATATTCTTAAGCTTATTATGTTCAGGGTTATCAACATTACTCTTCATTTTTAATATTAATGTGTATAGTTTTGCATTAATTTTGGCTTTAAACTCCTTCTGGACAAGCATATATCATCCTATAGCAAATAAATTGATTTCTGAAGATTTCCCGAATAATATGGGTAGAATCATGGGTTTACATGGTATAGGTGGAAGCTTTGGTTCAGTTTTTGTACCATTATTTTCAGTTTTCATTTCAAGTATTTTTGATTGGAGATACCCAATGATTATTTTAGGTTTGTTTTCAATTCTAATTTCATTGGCATTTTATGGCAAAGGTTCCATCAAATATTATTCAAAATCAAATATTAGCGTTCCATATTGGAGGATCAAATGGATCATCTTGTTCTCCATATTTATAGGACTTTTCTCAAGGGGTTTAGAACTATTTCTACCTTCATTACTGATTTATAGGGGTTTTGATCAATCTTCAGCTGCCTTACTCATGTCATCATTATTGCTTTCAGGAGTTTTCGGCCAATTTTTTGGAGGTTTTATTGCAGACATCTATGGTTCCTTAAGATCTCTCTTATCAAGTTTTATAATGGTTTTTATTGGTTTAGTCATGATAGTGCTTGGTTATGGTAATAATGTTTTAACTCTGATTGGTGTTTTAATTTATGGTTTCGCCTTTTATGCTCATCAACCTCCATCCACAAAGCTTCAAAGCGAACTTGTTTGTGAAGAGGCTAGAGGTTATGTTTATGGTTTATTCTTCTTCATAAATTTCTCTTTAGGTTCAGTTTCATCATCACTTACAGGTTGGATTGCTGGTTTATATGGATTTGAATATGCATATTTATGTTTGTCTCTAATATCTTCATTAGCATTGGCAATGGTTTTCGTAATGTTTTTTGAATATTCAAAG
>JAWBOZ010000121.1:0-3447 GCA_038825625.1 Methanomethylicia archaeon
AGAAGATTATAATGTACATCAACTGATTTAAGCTATACCCATTGAGTGTCCTTCAAATTCCTTATAACCTTACACTCGAATATCCTTCATCAGGCACCATCACGTTACTTTCATTTAAGAGTAAAGCTTCAGCTAAATTCTTCTCTTCCCATCGTCTTAAGACTTTAAATTACCTCTCTAATAGCCTCACTTCAATTTATGTGTTTTAAACACTTCATTCCCCCTTTCATTTCATCATTGACATACAATTATCAAGCCCATGAACACGCTAGATTTACATTTGAAGACCACATGAAAATAAACAGTTTCACCTTCTTTTAGTAGGATGCTGAAAATCATTATTAATACTACAGTTTATTAATGGGTATATTATATAGACTGTAGTTATGGAAATAATGATAACCTACAAAAAATTGATGTAATTTTGTATGTTTAGGTTGTTTTTGACGCTGGTTTTCCCGCCATCCCCCAATTGCTTTTGTCTATGTCGTGGAGGATTACTGTAACCGCTTCTGCTGGGACTCCCACATTTACGAAGGCTTCCGTGATCCCCTTTATTATCTTTTCCTTTACTTCCTGTGTTCTACCAGCCCACATGTATACATGAACTACAGGCATAATTTCACCATTTAATAATTATTTGAATTAGTATTTAATATGAACTGTTGATGTTTTGGCTCAGCTCTGGTATCATTCTTCATTATTCAGTTTTACCAATTTCTTCATCGCCAAAATATTTAGAAATACTATAAATAAATATGTTCATGAAACCTAGTAGTTTACAAGGTATGTGATAGATTTATGAGTATAAATTTTAGGAGATATGTTAGTGGAAATGAAGAGGGTATAGTGGAGTTAATGAAAAATTGCTTTAGAACCTTTAATTCTTGGAAATTAAGTGTTAATGATTGGCTTAAATACGGTGATGATGATTATGGATTTAAATTGGAGAATGCATTGGTGGCTGAATTTAATGGTAAGATTGTGGGCCATATACAGTTAATGCATAGAAGAATTAAGATTGGTAAGAGTATGTTGGATTGTGGGGGAATAGCCAATGTATCTACACATCCAGAGTATAGGAGGCGTGGAATAGCAACAAAACTATTATCCATGGCAATAGAAATATGCAAAAACAATGGGTGGTCAATATCCTCACTATTCACCGGATATGGAAGTGAAGGATATAATGTATATAGGTCCTTGGGATATGCAGATACAACCTTCATACATGAATATGTTGGAACATGTGAAAGGGTGAGAAAAGCATTAAAAATTCTACCAAAGGAGAATGTGGAAATTGAAGAAATGAAAATGGAAAATTTAGAGGATGTAATGAGGATATATGATGATTATAGTGGAAAGATTAATGGAGCTTGTTGGAGGCCCATGGATTATTGGATTAAAAAGATTATTGAAAAAATATATTATCAAAGCTTCTTCCATGAAAATAAGGATGCGGGAATAAGAATCATAGTTAAGAGGGATGGGGAAAAAATTGGATATGCATTAGCATTTAATAGTTTAAAAGCCTCAAGAAGCTCATGGCCGAGTAAAGAATGCCTAATACTCGAAGTAGCGGCAAAAAGGCTTTCGGATAGGAGGATAGTGCTTAGAGAATTGTTAAGTAAACTATTATCAGATGAAATTAAATTCTTTAGAATGCGGATACCAAGAGATCCCAACATTGATGAAACTTTGAAATTCTTTGAAGAAATTAAGGGGGCAGTGTACATGAACTATATAACCGATCAAAACAAGCTATTCAAAGACTTGAAACCTGAAATTGAAAATAGATTAAGGAAGCATGGAAGTGAGTTGGAGACGAAAATACTCATCAAAACACCATATGGAGAGATGGCCATGAAGATTTTAGGTGATGAAATTGATTTTTGTGATATTGGAGAAGCTGAAAATTATGTTGAATTTAGTAGGGATGGCATTGCAAAGTTAATTTATGGAATTAAAGGTTTTAGGGAATTGTTATATGAGGGGTTTATTACTGGATTAAAGGTTGATGATGAAGCATTAGAAGCATTGAACATAATGTTTCCAAGGAGAATATTCTATGCCAATCCAATTGATGAATGGTAACTATTTAAGGATTACTGGAATAAGTCCACCCCAAATAAGACTCATGGAATAAACCATTAAAAAAACTTTGCAAGCATAAATTTTGACGTCAGCCTCATAAGCTTCCAATAGAGATTTTGAAAGAGCTTCATCTATAATCCAATTGGGCTTAAAGATTTTAGCTCCGGGATGAGTTATGAGGAAGACAATTATGGAATCATAACCACTATTTAAGGCGTGAATTAAACCATAAACGTGCCTCATACCCCTAACTGTTGGAGCGTCAGGGAACATTGCAACACCATCAACCACAAGTGTACAACCCTTAACCTCCAACAAACAATTCTTACCCAATGGAGATTTCAAAAGGAAGTCATATTTACTATCCATAAATTTATACTCTCTCTTAACGATTTTAAAGCCATCTAAATCTGGGATGAAATTGGAATTTAGAATCCATAAGAAAATATTGTTGTGGAGAGCGGAATCCACTAGAACCCATCCGTCATTAGAATTAACGGCGAATAGATAGAAATCAGTGGTTTTAGCATTTAAACCAGTATGAGGTCTAATTAGAACATCAGAATTAAATTTTAAAAGCTCACTAAGTCTTCCTGGATCGTGTATATGAGCAGAATATATGTGACCATTAACATCAATTTTACATCTAAATCTATTAACCCTCTCTAAAAATTTAGCCTTCAAAACATCGTTATATTGAAGCTTCAAAGGAGTCATCCCATAATACTAATGTTACATCAATATGTTATGAAGCCAGGTCTTTGGGAAAGCATCCTGGGGAAGTATCTGGGTCTCCTTGGATAACCATCAACTTCTCTATTCATTTCAAAGATAAGCTCTTTCAATGATGAATTGTATTGTTTTCCACTCCTTCTACATCTAATGTTAATGGTTCCTCCAGCCTCCTCCTTATCACCTACAACAATTATGTATGGAACCCACTCTCTCTCAGCATCCACAATCTTCCTAGCAGTAGATCTATTGGTATCATCAATATCCACTCTGAATCCATTAGCTTCTAGCTCATTACAAACTTTGATGGCATAATTAATATTGTCTTGAGTAACCGGTATTATTCTAGCTTGAACTGGGGAGGCCCATAAAGGTAGTGCTGACCTATCCATTCTAAGGGCGGTGTCAAAGAGCATGTATATATAGCTTTCAATGCTTCCAAGGATTGCTGTATGAAGTATTATGGGGTTACGTATTGAGCCATCTTCACCCATATACTTAATTCCAAATCTTGAGGCATTACCCACATCTATTTGTACAGTTGCAATCTCCCTAGGTCTTCTTGCAATATCCACAATCATATATTCCACATTAACAGTCCAGTAATAGTTTAGTCCAGTA
>JAWBOZ010000122.1:0-2692 GCA_038825625.1 Methanomethylicia archaeon
GGGAATTTTGGGAATATACTATTTAAAGTATCTTGGGGGTTCACCGGAGAGCTGGTCTATTGTAATAGCTTTAACAACATTACTTGGATTAACAACGATACCATATGGAAAACTTGCAGATAAATTATCAATAAAACAAATGTTTATATTTGCAGGTTTAGGTTGGACAATACTATACTTTGGATACTATTTTTCAACATCACCAATAATATTTGCAATATTCTTCATAATACCAATATGGCCAGCATTCTGGATAACATATAGTAAGCTACTGATGGATCTAAGTGATAATACTAGGAGAGCGGAATTTTATGCATTTGAAGGAACTTTAAGTACAATATATGGAAACATCATAGGAATACTATCAGGATATCTAGCAGACATACTTGGACCTAAAAACATGTTCCTGCTATCAACAATATCGGCAATTACAGCAGTAATATACGTAAATTTAAAATTTAAGAAACAACCTACAATTTAATCAAAATAAGTAAGAAACTCTCATAAATTCCAAATATACATATTATGGTGACTTTTTGATTGGTGAAATATTTCATCAAATATGTGATCATTTAAATTTTAAGTGGTAACTCCTCAAACCCTTCGCATTTAACTTTTGTTGGTTCTACGAAATCGTCGAAAAATTTACAGTAAAAATATGTGGATTCTTCATCGTCAACAACTTCCAAATTCTTACAAAATCTACATAAAATAGCTCTATTATTACATATTGACACTAAATACAAAAGCAAACCCAATAGTGACAAAATTACCCCATAAAGTCTACTTAGGAAAGGATAAATAAAGTTATCATTTAAAAATTAATTAAATTTAAACATTGATACCGATAACAATTAGCATCCATAAAGATAAAATCCCCATAAATCAATTTAATATACAAAGTCCATATACAAATTTATGATGCTTAAAATAGCTACATTCAATGTTTGTGGTTGGAAATCTGCAATTAAAAGAGAATTGTTAAAATGGATGGAAAATATTGAACTTGACATTCTTGCAATTCAAGAAATTAAGACTAGGGATATCCATATACCATTAGATTATTTAGTGAAGAAATACAATTTCCATTTCAATCCATCAAAATTCCATGGAACAGCAATAATTACAAGATTAAAACCATTAAATGTTTCAAAAAAATTAGGGCATAAGAGATTTGATGATGAGGGGAGATTCCTTAAAGCGGAATATGATGAATTCACGTTTATAAATGTGTATATGCCTCATGGCAAAAGAGATAAGGCTGATCTTCCATACAAATTAGAAGTTTATAAAATTTTAATAGAATATTTAGGGAGAATATTATCGCGAAACGTTAAACCAATAATTTTGGTTGGAGATTTTAACATTGCGCATAAAGAAGTAGATTTAGCTAGACCGAAAGAAAATGAAAATAACATAATGTTTACAAAGGAAGAGAGGATACAAATAGATGAAATAATACAGTTGGGATTCATAGATTCTTATAGGAGAATTCATCCAAGAAATGGATATACATGGTGGCTTAGAAATCTTAAAGCTAGAGAGATGAATTTTGGTTGGAGAATAGATTACATATTCATAACTAAACAATTAGAATCATATATTAGAAATGCTTATGTTCAAAAAATGGATATATCAGATCACTCTCCACTAATCATTGAAATAAACTTATAAATAGATGTGCTCACCTAGTTTTGGGACTATAATGCCCTTATATAATATGGTTAAAAATGTTGTTGAAAAAGTTCCAGAATTTAAAGATTTCATGAAAGTTAAAGAGCTTTATAAAAGTTCTGAAGAATTAGCTAAAAAATATTGTGGGTATATTGAAAATGTTGATGTAGGTCCTTCAAGGACAGAATTACCAGTAAAAGCTCTAATTATACATGGATCTGAAGATAAAAGGGTTTTAGCATTTTCATTTCCACACCCTAATGAGCCTATAGGGTCATTAACACTGGAGTTTCTCTCAAAATACTTAGCTGAAAATAATGATTTGAGGAGGAAGGCAACATGGATATTTATTAAGGTTGCAGATGTATTTGGTGCAATACTTAATGAGGGGTGGTTTAAAGGACCCTTTGATATAAAGAAGTATGTATTAAATTATTATAGAACTCCAGCGGGTAAACAAGTTGAATGGTCATTTCCAATGGAATATAAAGATTTAAAATGGGATAAACCTCTCCCAGAAACAAGAGCCATAATGAAGCTGATAGATGAATGGAAGCCTACACATATCTATAGTTTACATAATGCAGGATTCACAGGAACATACTACTACCTAACAAAGAAGCCAAGTGAAGAGGTTCTAGATATACTTAAAGGGATTCCAAGGGAGTTTGAGGTTCCAATACATAAAGGTGAAGCAGAAACACCATACATGGAGAAAATAGATACGGGAATTTTCAGAATGCCAAGCACTAAAGATGAATACGATTGGTTGGAGAAATATCTGGGTAGAAGCCCGATGAAAGATATTAAACATGGGGGCAGCAGTTATGATTATGCTTTAAGAAGTAATCAAAACGTATTTGAACTCATATGTGAAGTCCCATACCTATATGATTACAGACTTGACAATGATTTGGAGATAGGTGTACCGAGAAGGGAAATACTTAAGATAGTACATGAAAGGGAAAAGGAAATTATTAAAACCCTTGATGAAATTATAAAGGAATTTAAAAATGAG
>JAWBOZ010000122.1:2702-3393 GCA_038825625.1 Methanomethylicia archaeon
TTGTAGAAGCATCAAAAATAGATTTAGAAGCTGAAGAGAAATGGATGGAAAAAACACCAGAATTAAATAGTAGTGCAACCGTAGCACAAGCCTTCGATTCATATCTACACACATACTTCACACCACTCTTCAGATTTGGATTACTATATAGAGCTGCAGAATATGAAATATTAAAGGTGAATGATATGAAAACATTCAGTAGGATAAAGGGGGATGCATTAAAAAATATTGAGAAACATTTAGAAGATTTCAACAGATTAGTGAAATATAAAATTATACCAATAAGTGACCTCGTTAAGATACAAGTTGCATCAATGATTTCAACGATAATCTCAATTTAGATTTATTCTATGTATATGGCTGGCTTCCCCGGTAAAGCTAAACCCCTTTTTGGAGAGATGCTTTCCTCCTCCCTATCCACTATTACTTGAATTCCAAGCTCCCTTGATAAGAAACCCTCAGCTTCCTTTAAAACATCATATTCAAGTTCCATAGGTATTAACATACTTAGTATTTCAGGATTTTTCGCTATACTTTGAGCTAATTGTGAAACAATTTTTGATGATACATTCATCTTTTTAATGGCATTCCTAATAGCTTCACTAAGTTTAACTCTACCCTCAAGCTCCCTCTTAACTTCAAATGCAAAATCATACTTCCACTTACCAGCAACTGTAATTCTAGCCATTCT
>JAWBOZ010000123.1:0-3320 GCA_038825625.1 Methanomethylicia archaeon
TATAAAACTTGGAAGATTAAAGGTGTAAGGATCTTTGAATTTAATAAAGACAATGAGAGATGGGTAGCTATAGGGTTGAAGGGACATCTATTCAACTATGATTTTGAGGGTAAGTATAATTCTTGGAATGAAGTTGACCCTGAACTATTATTCCAAATAGATCCGATAAGGGTTGTGGAGAAAACCTCAAAACCATATTTAGAAGCATTAATGATTTTAGCTAGGGAATCTGAAAATATTTATTTGGCATTAGATGCAGACGTTGAAGGGGAAAGTATATGCTTTGAAGTTATGGATGTCGTGAGGAAAGCAAATCCATACGCAAACTTCAAGAGATTATGGTTTAATTCTACAACAAGGGAGGAACTACTACAATCATTAATGAAGCCAATTGAACCTAACATCATGTTGGCAGAGAAATGTTTTACAAGAATGAAAACGGATCTAATTATTGGTGCAGCTTTTACAAGACTAATAACAAATAGTATAAGGAAGGTGGATCCAAAAGCCTTACCATACGGTAGATTCTTAAGTTACGGTCCATGTCAAAGCCCAACACTATACCTAGTTGTTGAGAAGGCTTGGGAGAGGGAGAAGTTTAAATCGAGAAAGTTCTATACCATACAAGCCACGGTGGAAATCTATGGAGCATATTACCAAGCGGAATACGCTAAAGGTAGAATAGAGAATCAGGAATTAGCTAAACAAATATATGATAAGATAAAGGATGCAAAAGAGGCTAAGGTAACTAATTATGCTACATCCAAAAGTGTTAAGAAACCTCCAAAACCATTATCAACAATAGAATTGGAGGCTAGAGCAAGCAGATTCCTAAACATAAGGGCTAAAACAACATTGGATATAGCTGAAGAGCTTTATAGAAATGGATATATAAGCTATCCCAGAACTGAAACAGAGATATATAGTGAAAACATAAATTTAAGGGAGAAGGTGCAGTTATTTAGAGAACACCCAGAATACGGAGAATATGCAAATAAGATTCTGAAAATGAAAATATTGAAACCAACAGTTGGTGAGAAAGATGATAAAGCGCATCCACCAATACATCCAACAAAATCAGCAGTGATGGGAGAAATCATGAGGAAATTTGGTAGGAGAAGTTGGCAAATATATGATCTAATAGTTAGGCATTTCTTAGCCACATTAAGTAGGGATGCAGAGGTACAAAATAATAGAATTGAATTGGATATTGATGGGGAGAAATTCATTGTAAGGGGACAAACAATTATTGATCAAGGATATTGGGAAATATACCCATTCGAGAAATTGGAGGAGGAATATATACCAGAGGTAAGAAGAGGTGAAAAATTGAGGGTTCAAAGAATAGATTTACATGAAGGTGAAACGGAGCCTCCACCATATCTCTCAGAAGAACAATTATTGAAGAAGATGGAGGAATACGGTATAGGAACAGATGCTACAAAACAAGACCACATACATAACAATATTGAAAGAGGATACATGTACATTGAAAAGAAGAGATGCATACCAACATCATTAGGTAAGAACTTAATAGAATCACTAAACAGCCTAGCACCAGAATTAGTGAAACCTGAAGTTCGTGGATTCATGGAGAAAATGTTCATGCAAATAGCTAATGGCGAAAAGAGAGCTGAAGAAGTATTGGATGAAGCAAGAAGATATTTCAAAGACCAATACATGAAGATCAAAGATAAAGGGTTAGATATAGCGTCAAAAATAATACCAACAATAAGGGAGAGCATAAAAATGGTTGAAAATAGAAGAGTGTTAGGGAAATATAAAGGGTTTAGGAGTAAAGCTTAATTTAAATAAACTCAAATGAAATATTGGCGATGGAAAAAAATGGGTGAATATGATGCAATAATTATTGGTGGAGGCATACTTGGACTCTCCACAGCATACCACATAAAGAGGGAGAACCCAAATCATAAAGTATTGATTGTGGAAAGGAAGAATTCGGCTGGACAAGCAAATACAGCAAAGAGTGCCGGTTGCTTTAGAAACTTCTTCTATTCAAAAACAAATTTCAAATTGGCAAATTCATCCATAGAATTCTATAAACACATAGAAGAGGTGGAAAAATTCAAACTTGGGATTAGATGGATTGGATATTTATGGCTATTTGATGAAGAACAATTCAAAAAGATAGAGCCAAATTTGGGTGAGATGAATCGTAGGGGATTGGAATACAAAGTAGTGGGGGGAGAAGATATCAGAGAGAAATTAAAAGCAAATGTTAAGGCAAGCGAATCTGGAATTGAAGGGTTAAGGAATATTGATGTTGGATTACTCGTTCCAAAAGCTGGAAAAGTAGATGTGGAAAAACTTGTGGAATACTATGAAAACAAATTCAAATCTATGAATGGTAAGGTAATCTATGGAATCAATGTTGAAAAGATAATTGTGGAAGCTGAAGAAGAATTGGGAATACCTGGAGAACCATACTTCTGGCAAAAATCTAAAGCCACTGGAATAAAGGCTGGGGATAGAATCATTAAAGCAGAAAGGATCATTGTAGCTGCAGGTGTATGGGCAGACCAAATACTACACCCAATAGGGATAGACACATTCCAAAGAGCTAAAAAGAGGCAAATATTTGTTGTGAAAAGTGAAGGAGAGAAATTAGGGAAGCTATTATATGTGAAGGGATTTAATAAGGATGGATGCCTACCATTCACAATATTGCCACAACCAAGAGTATACATAAAACCAGATATAGATGAGAAGACATTTTGGATAGGATATGCAGATGATTTCCTAAGACCAATAATGGTTGAAGATGATCCGCAGCCGGAGGAAAGCTATTATAGATATGGAATATACCCAATACTATCCACATATTTGCCACAATTTGAAAATGTGATGCCAATAAACTCTTGGGCTGGGCAATACGGTATAAACACATATGATGGGCAACCAGTAATATTTCAAGAAGGGAACATAATAGTGGTTACTGCAGAAAGTGGAAGTGGAATAATGAAGGCAGACGCCATTGGAAGGATAGCCTCAACTATATATAATGGGGGAGAAGAGGCAGAACTATTTGGTGGAGAATACTTTAAGGTAAGCAGTATAGGAATAGAGAAAAGACATGTGGAAAAGGAGATATTCATAATATAACTTTTATCCTCTAATCATTGAAAGCTAATGGAAGATAAATTTAATTCCATATGGTCATAGATGATATTGGGATCGAGATTTGACTATTAAATTAAGAGAGAAGGAAGAGTTAATACTGGAGATTAAGCCGCATCCAATAGCATTCATGGAATTATACCTTATTGCAATATACCTTGTTGCAATAAACATAATTATCC
>JAWBOZ010000124.1:0-428 GCA_038825625.1 Methanomethylicia archaeon
TTTGAAGCTATCTTTACGGCTATTTCCTTATTATTCTTGTTTGATTCAAGCATTATTATGTTGGAATTGTTTTGCTCAATTTCTCTAGTTATCAATATGTATGCTTCCTCAATACCCCCTAGCTTCTCAATTAAATGCAATTTATTTACACCATATCCTCCCATATCTTCTCTTCTTGTTGTTATTGCTGATATCACTGCATCTTTCGGCATTACTTCTCTTGTTTTTGTGGCTATCTCCATAACAGTTTCCGGATTCTCGGAGAATATTGTTACATGCATTTTATTAACCACCTAAAACCCCCTCCTTAATTAAATAGTTTATAAGTTCTTCCACAGCTTTTTCTGTGGGTAGATCCTTTATTATGATGCCCTTCCTCTTAATTTCTACACCCTTCACCTCTAAAATCTTTGTTTTTAATGTTGTAT
>JAWBOZ010000124.1:438-3292 GCA_038825625.1 Methanomethylicia archaeon
CATTTGGCTCAAGTTTATTGTTTCCATTGGCTTCTTTGCTGCTCTAAGTATTGCCATTAATTGTGGTAATCTTGGAGTATTTATTTCCCTGGTAACAGTGATCAATACTGGCATCTTCGTTTTAACCGTTTCCACCCTATCCTCCAAATCCCTTTCAGCAAGGATTTCTTCACCCTTCACCTCTATCATTCTTGTATATGTTATACATGGTATCTTCAAATTTTCAGCTATTCTTATACCAACTTGTGCTGTATATCTATCTATGGACATTTCTCCACATAGGATTATTTGAAATGGTCCTTTATCCATCAACACTTTTGATAAGGCTTCTGAAACCACATACTCATCCACATCTATTCCTAGATCGTTTATGATGTGTATTGCATTATCTACACCCATTGCTAGAGCTTCCCTTAAAACTTCTCTCGCTTTATCTCCACCAAGAGTTATTGCAGTTATTCTACCACCATACTTCTCCCTGATCCTTATAGCTTCTTCAATGGCATTTCTATCTACATCACTAATCTTTGTTGGTGTAATGGATATTAGTGGTTCAAGGGTTTTTGGATCAATTTTTAGCTGTCCCACATCTATTGATTGTTTTATGCATACTGCTATCTCCATGAATCATTACACCACTATATCTAGATTATGATTATTTTTAACTTTTGTTTTTCTGGAGAATGCTTTTATTCTATGATTATAAGCTTTTTATTGGTGATCTTATGAGTAAGAGTTCTAGAGTTTCAGGTTTTTATAAGTGGTCTATTAAAGAGAGGCTTCAATTCGTTAAAGATTTCGCTAACTTAACTGATGATGAGATTAAGTTGATCTATAATTGTGGTAGACTCTCAATGGATTTAGCTGATAAGATGATTGAAAATGTTATTGGAACGTTTGAGCTGCCCTTTGGAGTTGCTGTGAACTTTTTGATTAATGGTAGAGATTATCTTATACCTATGGTTATTGAAGAGCCTTCTGTTGTTGCTGCTGCAAGTAATGCTGCTAGAATTATACGTGAAGGTGGTGGAATATTCACCAGCAGTACTGGTTCAATTATGATTGGGCAGGTTCAATTGGTTAATATTGTTTCACCACGTAAAGCTATGTATCAAATATTGATGCATAAAGATGAGATTTTGAAGATTGCTAATGAGAAGGATCCCATCCTTACTGGTCTTGGTGGTGGCGCTAGAGATCTGGAGATTAGGCTTCTTGACTCTCAGATAGGTCCCATGGTTATTGTGCATTTGCTTGTTGATGTTAAGGATGCTATGGGTGCTAATGCTGTTAATACAATGGTTGAAGCCGTTGCACCATATATTGAAGAGATCACTGGCGGTAAAGTTTATTTAAGGATAATATCTAATCTCGCTGATAAACGTCTGGTTAGAGCTTACTGTAGGGTTCCAAAGGATGTTATTGGTGAAGATCTTGTTGAAGGTATTGTATATGCATATCATTTTGCCGCTTCAGATCCGTATCGTGCTGCAACACATAATAAGGGTGTGATGAATGGTGTTATAGCTGTGGCATTGGCTACTGGAAATGATACTAGAGCTTTAGAAGCTGGCGCACACGCATATGCTTCTAGGAGTGGTGTATATAAGCCTCTAACTGTTTGGGAGAGGGATGTGAATGGAGATCTTATTGGTTGGATTGAAATGCCCATGGCTGTTGGTATTGTTGGTGGTGCCACTAGAAGTAATCCACTTGCTAAAGTTTCGCTTAAGATTTTAGGTGTAAAATCTGCTACTGAATTGGCTGAGGTTATGGGTGCTGTTGGTCTTGCACAAAATTTTGCTGCTTTGAGAGCTCTAGCTTCTGAGGGTATTCAACGTGGCCATATGAAGCTTCATGCTAGGAATATTGCAATTATGGCTGGTGCCATTGGTGATGAAGTGGATAAAGTTGCTTCTGAAATGGTTAGAATGCAAGTTATTCGTCTGGATAAGGCTAGAGAAATATTAATGAAGATTAGAGGTAAGTAGTACTAACTACTCTTCCTTATAAGATTTTCTAATCCAACAATCGTAGATCCTTTTTTCAAACTTAACTACCATATGTTTATAGTTTTCCTTAAATTCCATGCTCTTCTTCTCTAATTCTCTAAATATTTCTTCATATTTACTCCAAGATTCTTTTAATGATTTTATAGCTTCATCTATGGTTGATTCTTTAAATTTAATTTTTGTCTTTGGTTCACATTGTGAGAAAATGTTTAGGTCTGTTTCTATTATCTTGCCTATTACTGCGTATCCCCCGGTAGTTTGTGCCTCTGCCATTAACACTATTGGATTTCCATCCCCTGGAATTTGTATTGCACCTGGAATTGTTCCACAACTTATTAATCTTCCCACACCCTTAATTTTTGCTTCAGCTTCCTTCTCTAGTCTATAGCCCATCCTATTTATACTGCTTGTAACTGTGAACCTTGTATTTAGAAAATCATTGATCATATCTTTAGTGAAGTATTCTAGGTGTGGTCCTAATAAGACTCTAAATTCATTTTTCATAAGTCTTTTAAAATTCACCCTTCTCGATGGGCATGTTTCTATAATCTCATTAAATCTATTTTTAGATGTGGTGATTATTGTGTTTGTGGTGATGGTTCTTCCAATACCGGCTGTTGTATAGTGTGATCTGCTCCCAAGGATTAAAGGTTCATTTATCCCTCCAGCTATAGCTATATATGATACTAACCCATTCATTAATTTATCAATCTTAATTTTGCTTCCTCTCCTGATTGGTATGGCTCTCCAAGTTTCTATTTCTTCTCCATCAATTTCCCCCTTTACATCAGCTCCGCAAATGGATATTATTATGTCTTGTAGGGCTGTTGCTTCAAATTTGC
>JAWBOZ010000125.1:0-3289 GCA_038825625.1 Methanomethylicia archaeon
CGTTCATTAATTGAAATACCCGTAGAAAATTTATCTTCAATAAAACCATTAAAATAGGCATTTCCAATAAATGTTTTACATAATTTAAGAGCATCAACTATCAACCCCAAATCTCCAATATGATAATAAATGCTAACATCATTTATAATTAGAATGTTACTTGGGTTATCAATGAAGTCTTTGAGTGCACTCTCACATCTACACCTATTAATCTTAGCATACATTAAAACCTCATCTCTACATTTACCGAGTATCCTAGGAGGATAAGTATCAACATCAACATATCTCTTAACAAGATTTTGATGAAAAGAATACTCAATAAGTTTACCACCAACCCTCCTACCAGAAAAATAAATGGAATCAGGAGCAAAATCCAATATAGAGATTTCCCCACCAAACCCATACCCCACAAATCTTTCAACAATATTCAATGTAAGCATAGTTTTACCGGAACCAACATCACCAACAATTAAGACCCTCTTACCAATAAGACTCTTAACATCTAAAGTCAACATTACAACCGCATATAACTTTGTTGATGAATTATAATAAGTTAATTTTAATTATAACAATAGTAATGTTTATCTACTGGTAAAAAAGTTTTTTATGGAAAAGGGTATTGGTGTTGCTTATGGACATCAAACCTATGGAAATGACATCTGCAAGGAGAATAATATTTACAGCATTATTGTCTGGATTAGCAATAATATTATCATACTTCAATATTCCTATAGGAGTTATGAAGGTTTATCCATTTCAACACATGATTAATGCTATTGCGGGGATTATTCTTGGACCAATATATGCTGCTATTGCAGCCACAATAACAGGGATCGTGAGAAATATGCTTGGTACTGGAACTATATTTGCATTTCCAGGAGGAATACCTGGAGCAATAATTGTGGGAGTAAGTTATAGATTAACTAAACGTTATGAAACAGCATTAATTGAACCACTGGGAACATTTATAGGTGCATTAATGAGTCCATGGATTGCTGGAATAGCATTGGGTAAACAAATGGATGCCACAGCATTTATAATACCATTCTTAGCCAGCAGTATACCTGGAGCAATATTGGGGTACATAATAGTTAAGGCGTTAAGTAGAATATAAATTAAGGTTGATTTTGTGTTAACCTTAATGGTTTACTTCGACTTCTCCTCAGCTTTACTTCCTTTCTCCTTTAATAATCTATCGTAACTGATTCTGGAGACTCTCTCCAAAAACTTCGTAACTCTTTCAGGCTCCTTTGTATAAAGCCATAAAACGAATCTTCTACCCTTCTTTAAACCAACGTAACCATGCTTCTCATTGATCACAAATCTGTATTCAGGAGTTATTTCCAATCTTCTACCTTTATCATCTACAACGGCTCTATCGGTTATTTTATATATGGCGAATGTTGGGATAAAAGGGTATGGCGAAAACCACATTATCACAAAAACAACTATCATAGCTAATACGTCGAGGAATAGGAATAATGCAAATGCTATAATTAAGTAAAATAATATTAATCCAACAGCTCTAATACGGCGATAATTTTTGTCTTTATCACTTAATTCACTGGCATTGGTTTCATAGAAAACCTCTTCCCTCTCAGACTCTGACTCCTCAACTTCAGAAACATCCTCCTTAGATTCCTCAGAGTCATTACCCAAAAATAATACACCTAGAAAAACTTTATTTAAACATCTATATATACTTGACACTTTATTTAATAATGCTTATCAATTTAGAATTGGAAATTTAAGTGAAAAATAATGAACCTTTAATAACATCAGCTTTAATCCTTTCATCCTCAGACGATTCAAATAGATGCTTAACTAAATTGATCTCCTCTTGAAGTACATTTCTTCCCCTACGTGAATAAACCCTATATATAGTTTCTATAACTGATTCCAATCTAAGTTCATATGATTTACCTATAATTGATTTAGCATAAATAGTGAATGGAGGCACATCCTCATATACATATCCGATCAAATGTGAAAATGCACCAATACACTTACCTGAAAAAATTCCACAATTTATTGATGTTTTAACATGGTCGCCAATGAAGCTTCCAACCTTATTCAACCCAGTATTAATTATGGAATCATTTACTTTAACCCTAATATTACCATAAGTATTCTTTAAATCACTTGTAACTGTAAATGCACCTAAATTAACCCATTCACCAATATATGAATGACCCACAAAACTTGGATGATACATATTAACATATCCATGAAGAATGGATGCTTCAACCTCACCACCAACCCTACAAACCATCCCAATATTACTTCCAGACCTAATTCTAGCACCAGCCAAAACTATGCTTCCATCACCAATATATGATGGCCCCTCAATTCTACATGGACCAAGAACTGTGACGTCGCGGCCAACATAGATAGGTCCAGCCCTAACATCAATGTTAACATTACCTTCAACCCTAGAATTCTCACCAAGATATAAGTTTGAATTAGAACCATAAACAATTACACGTGAATCAATTTCACCTAGAGAACCACCAAACTTAAAATCACTCTTTAAAAATTCTTCATTAAAAATTATTAGCTCCCAAGGATAAGAAATAAGCATACCATCATTTAAACGAATAAAATCACATTTACCATGAAGATTTAAAAATATCTTTGAAGATAAAATCCCATTAACACATTGAGATAATAAATCTCTAAGTAAAGGTTTTGAAAGTCTAGCAGCCACCACACCAATGGAATCCAACAAAATAAAGAATCTATTATCAACAATTAAGGATTTAATGAAATTAAGGTTAGCAGCTCTAGGCATTAAACGCCCATTAATAAGCAAAATATCGTCATAATCATCCACAGAATTAACGTCAAAATCACGGAATCTAACCTTCAGAAACTCAGCTAAATAATCTCTAACATAAAATATGGTTTAAAAACCAAAGAAATCTATACAATGCTTAAGAAGACTATAGAAACCAATTCTCAAATCATAGATGGGTCTAGTAAAGGTCATGGGGTAGAAATTCCTATAAAATTCATCTTCAAAAATTAGAAGCCTCATAAACAACACAACTATTTATAGATAAATTAAAATAAAAAGAATTCCACATAAATCAAACAATTTAAAACACTATTATAACAATATTATAATTGAAGAATATTGTAAGGTGTATTAGAAATTGAGTGAAAGAATAGTATTCATTGGACATATATCCACGGATAAAGTGAAAAACATTTATGGTGAAAGAGAACAGCCTGGAGGAGCAGCATTATATTCAGCCATAGCTGCAAAAACATTGTATGAAAATGTTGG
>JAWBOZ010000126.1:0-3277 GCA_038825625.1 Methanomethylicia archaeon
CAGATTCGTATATGGCTTTTGCTTCATTGTATTTTGGTTTATGGTGGTACATGCTGCATATGGTTGTTGTCCCCGTTTTTATGGCTTCTAATGCTGAGAGCTTTGCACCTACATATATATCCCACTCAGTCATCTTTGCTTCTAATGGCCATATCCATTTCTCAAGCCATTCATGTAGTTGTAGGTCGTCTGCATATCCCCTTAATAGGCTCATGGCGGCATGGGTATGTGTATTTATTAGTCCAGGCATTAGTATGCAGTCCTTTGCATCTATCCTTTCATATCCACCACTATATCTTGATCTTATTTTCCAAGCATGATCAACATCTATTATTTCTCCATTTTCAATAACTATTCCTCCATCCCTTATGATCCCCTTCTCCCCCATGGTTACTATGGCTTTAGCCAAAATTATGTATTGCATTCCCCCTCAAAATTATTTATATAGAAAACTTTATGTTTAATGCTTTCTGTATATGGTGGGGGATGCTTTTGAAGAGTGTTCGTGATTATAGTTATGAGGAGCTTTTGGATAGGGGGTTATCCAAAATCTCTAAGAGTCTTCATGGTGTGGGAGGTTTTGAAATTCCCAATTTCTCCGTCTCCATAATTGGTAATAGGACTATTGTTAATAATTTTAGTGGAATTGTGGATTATCTTAATAGGGATATTAAACATGTCACCAGCTTCCTATTGAAGGAGGTTGGGACTGCTGGAGATATTGAGGGTGATAAGCTTGTGCTTCATGGTAGATATTCTGGATCCATTATAAGGGATGTATTGTTAAGGTATGCAAATTACTTTGTTATTTGTCCCATTTGTAATTCACGTGACACCTATCTTTCTAAGGAGCGTAGACTCCTATTCCTTGTTTGTACTGCTTGTGGTGCTAAGACCAGTGTTTCTGGTAGGGTGTAGTATTTGAGTGACTCTCATGTTGAGGTGGATAAGAAATTTTATATTAACTGTTGGAGGTATGGGAAGGATTTCATTGTTGTTGCTTGTGACGCTGAGATTTTGGGTATGAGTTTTCATGAGGGTGATTTGAGGATTGTTGTGAGTAGGGAGTTCTATGGTGGTAAGCTTGCTGATGAATATGAGGTTTTAGAGTTTTTGAAGTCTGCATCTATAGGTAATATTATTGGTGTGAGGGTTGTTGATATTGCTTTAAGGGCTGGTTTAATTCATAGGGATGCTATATTATATATTGGGGGTCAGCCTCACGCTCAATTTATAAGGGTAAAATTTTAATCCTTATGGTTGGTGGAATCTTGGTTAGATTTTGTTCTATTTGTGGTAAATTGGAGTCTCCAAATAACCCATTAATTAATAATTTGTGTTGGGATTGCTATAAAGCTAGACATAAGCTTATCTCTATTAAAGGGGATTTAGTTATGGATTTTTGCAGTATTTGTGGTTCATATAGGCTTTTCGGTAGATGGATGAGGTCTTTTAGGGGTGATGATAAACTTTTATCTTCATCTATGGATTATGTTGAGAGGCATGTGAAATTGAATGGCTCAGGTTCTTTTAGTGCTATTGATTCTAAGAGGGTTGGTGGTGGGAGGGTTTCAGTCTTAATTCATGCTCATGGATCTGTGGATCCAAGCATAACTGCATATGATGAGTATTTATGGGTTGAGGTTAAAGTTAATAAGGTTGTTTGTCCAAGCTGCCTTAAAGCTTCTTCTAAGAGTTTTACATCCATTGTTCAAGTTAGGGCTGATGGTAGAGATTTAAGTGAATATGAAATTAATGAGATTAATAATATTGTGGATTCCATTATTTCTAAGGAATATGATGGGTCTAAGTTCCTTTTAAGATTTGTTAGGGGTGGGATGGATTATAGTTTTATTAGTTTTAAATTGGCTAGGATTGTGGCTAATACCATAAAGAGACGTTTTGGAGCTATGGTTAATGAAAGTTATAAGGTTATTGGTTTTAATAGTTCCCGTGGTTTGAAGATATCTAAACTATCCATATCTGTTAGATTACCGAAATTTTTCCTTGGTGATGTATTGAATTTCAATGGGACCCCTATTAGGTATGATGGTTATAGTGGTGGAAAATTCTTATATTATGATTTGAGATCAGGGGTTAAAGGATCCTTTAGTTATAGGGAGTATTCCTCCAATAAAGTTGGTCTAATTTGTAGGTATGCTGATTTGAAGAATGGTGTTGTGGGGTCGATCACCAATAATATTGTTGAGATTGTGGATTCCTCCTCATCTGAGATCTATCATGCCAATAAACCTGTGAATATGGATATTGTTTGTGGGGATAATGTTAAATTCCTCATTCTAGATGGGCATGTACTTATTGTATCCAAAATTTAATTATTGCTTTCCATAATCACACTAACCTTTAACTATATGATAAACTAATATTGAATGTGTGATGTGTATGGTTGCTAAGAAGCATGATTCTGAGGAATCGAAGTTTAGGCCTCCGGATGAGGGGGAAATTTTAGGGGTTATAGTGAGTTTTCTTGGTTTTGATAGAGCTAAGGTTAAATGTGTTGATGGGTATGTTAGGATCTGTAGGATTCCAGGTAAATATCGTAAGAGATTATGGTTTAGGGAGGGTGACATTGTATCTATTGTTCCATGGGATTTCCAGCCTGATTCTAAGGGCGATATTGTTTGGAGATATGAGAAGAGTGATGTGGAAAGGCTTAGAAATGAGGGTTTTCTACCGAAGGATTTTGAGTAGTATTTCGGATGGTTTACACCATGATTTGGGATGTTGATCGTATTAGAGATGAATTGCATAAGATTGATCTTAGGAGGAGAAGGATTAAGGATTCAGATTTATTTGAAACTGTGGAGGAGGTTTTTGATTATTCCACCCTCACCCTCCTTTATGATTTGATCAATATGGGTGTTATTGATGTTATGTATGGTGTTGTTAATTCTGGTAAGGAGGCTAGGATTTATAGAGCTGTGGATCCTAGGGGATTTGAAATTGCCGTTAAGATTTATTTGACCTCCACTTCAGAATTTAGGAGGGGGATGTTGACGTATATTATTGGTGACCCGAGGTTTAAAGTTTCTAGGAGGAGCACTAGAGATATAATTTATGTTTGGGCTAGGAAGGAGTATTCCAATCTATTAAAGGCGGATGAGGTTGGTGTACGTGTTCCTAAGCCCATTGCTGTTAAGGGTAATATTCTTGTTATGGAATTTATTGGTGAGGGAGGTGTTCCTGCACCATTATTAAAGGAATTTATACCAGAAAATATTGAATCCATATTTAATATTTTATTGGATTATGTTAG
>JAWBOZ010000127.1:0-3269 GCA_038825625.1 Methanomethylicia archaeon
TTGCAGAGACAAAAGAGGAAAAGTGATATAGCGTCATTAAAATAGCCCACTGACTCTCATCTATACCTATAACATTCTTAGCATAAACCACAAAGAATGGCAATGGAAGACGCATAGAAAAATCCAAGATAACAATAATGCATAAAAACTTTATAATATCCCTTGAAACAAATTTCAAAGCAGAAAAACTTTCACGAATAGAATCAACATATACCCTTAAAATATTTGATGAATCCAAATTTTCACGTAGAGCTGGGATTGTCTCCCTTAATTTTAACCTAACAATTGCTGATAGAAAATAGCATGAGAAAACTATTAGATAAGCCAATTTAACCCCATACACAAGACCGAAATTAATCACCAAAAAACTTGCAATAAGTGGGGAAAACACTGAAACAATACCAATCATACGTGAAACTGAAAAACCTAAACCACGTTTATCAGGTGGAATTGAATCAGCTGTAATTGCAGAGAGAGCTGGCCCATATATCATAAACAAATTACCCACAATAGAACCAACAAGAACATAAGTCCAATTCTCAGCAAAAACAAAGAATAGATTGGAAAAAGCCAAACCAAAAGTCATTAAAACAATTATTCTACGCCTACCATAATAATCAGCAATATAACCACCAATAAACTGTATAAATGCCAAGAACAAAGTGGACAGCGAATTTATTAATCCCAAAATATATGGTGTGGCACCAAGCTCTAAAACAAACAGTGAATAATAGGTGTAAGCCATAGGATCTGCGAAACGCATTAAAATCCAACTTATAACAAGAATTAAATAATTTCCCCTTAGGAAGGAGAATTCTCTCTTCAAATACTCCATTAAATCCACCAGCCATCAATTTAAAATTAAGATGCTTTGAAATCATGAATCAATTTTAGATATTAATTTATCCTCCAATTCTCTTGGAAGTGAACAGCAAAATGGTAGAATTCTATCAACCTTAACAATATTTGGCAATACAATTCTATCCAAAAGATCTTCATTAACCAATATTTTCTCTATAGACATGGAATATTCACCTCTAACCCTCATACATCCAAGCGCCAATTCAGTTTTAGATAATAACTTCCTAGCATACCTAAAAAGATTACAAAAATAATTTACATCAACCAGAGGAACATTCTCAAAACTCGTACCCTTCACCGGAATCATAGATAGGAATATCAATACATAAGGATCAAAATCCTTTAATAAGTTGATTATGTAGTTTTCCTCCATTAACTTACCAAAGTATGCTCCTGCAAGAATATGAGGAGCAATATAATTGGGACCATAAGAATAAACTAATTTAAGATTATCTTCAACAAAATTCCAATCAACATCAATTCCTACAATATCCCTCATGGTTAAGGGTCCATAAATATTCAGATCCACAATATCAATTCCAGCATCCCTCAACATCTTTGCATAATCAGCATCCACAAAACCGCAATGAACACTAATAACCAGATCAAAATCCCTTTTAACATCACGTATAATTGGTATAAACGGTTTTATAGGTAGAAAACCCTTACTATCAAAACCACCACTAATCAATAAACCCAAAATATTGTATTTACCATTCAAATACTTAACAAGTTCATAAAGGTTATGGGGAGAAGACGCCTGAACCATATCACTTAAAACCTTACCCTCACAAAACTTACACTTCAACCCACACTTATCACCAGTAATAGAAATAGATGGAAATAATGGAAGTGGACAATAACCTTTAACCAAAATATCCACCAAGCCCTAAACCATATAATTCCATTCTCTCACAGAATACTTTTCCTTAGCAAGTTTCTCCGCAAGCTTCCACTCACTCTCAGTAAGCTCTGAAACTTCAAATCTACAATTAAAAGCTTTTTCAAAACCATAAATTAGAGATTTTAAAGCTTCATCCCTAGAAACAGTTCTTCCAAGAGCTTTTGAAATTGTTACAACACGTTCCTCCATTGTTTGGACACCTTTATCCCTCAACTTCTCTGGAACAATCTTAAGAGAATTTACAAGTTCATACATGTTTGTGGAATACATGAAGGTTCCATGCTGGAGTATAGCTTCTCTACGTCTAGTTTGAGCAGAACCAGAAATCTTCCTACCATAAACAACAACATCATTCAAAGGTTTAAACTCCCCCTTCAAACCAAACCTTTCAAGAGCATAAATAAGACCATTACAAATATAACCATAACACTCAACAATATCTCTTGGAACATCGTTAACTCCAGCCACAACAGAATAAGTTATTTCACCATTCTCATCGTGAAAAACAGCTCCACCACCAGTAATACGTCTAACAACATCAATACCATTACTGGAACAATAATCTAAATAAACCTCCTCAAAAATAGATTGAAAATACCCTATCGTAACAGCACTAGGATAAAACTGATAAAATCGAACAGTATTTGGAACCTTACCCTCACATCTATGAGTCAAAATGGATTCATCAATGGCCATCTGCAAGTAACCATTAACCCTAATAAAGGGCAAAAGCCTCCAAACAACCATAAAAAACACTTAATAAATAGATAAAACTATAAATAAAAAGCTTTATGATTTAACCCATAAACTCTGCACCATTAAATCGAAACGAAAATTAAAAAGATAATTTCATCGATTATAAATGTAAAAATACTTAAATATGTAATATATTCAAAAAACATGAGTGATATCAATGCATGGGAAAGTTTGCGGTAAATGTATAAAGTATTTGGCGCATCCAGTATTCCCATATATTGGGAAATGTAATGATTTAAGTAAAATGGTTGTGAAAACGAATAAACCATGTCAAAATTATGTGGAGCTAACACTAATTGAAATAAAGGATTCATATGATAGAGGCAATATATTATATTGCTTAACTTGTAGAGAGCCATTATACACCTTTGAAGAATTTTTAGAGCATAAAGAACATGATACAGTACAGGAATTTTTAATTGACGAAGTTATTTTGGAAGAAGTTCGTTCTGGATGATCAGTATGGAGAAAGTAAATATTATACTTGGAGGTCCTCAAGGAGCTGGACTTGAAACAAGTTCACAAATAATAACAACAGCATTAGTTCGCTTAGGATATGGAGTTATATCAGATAGAGAGTATCACTCGAACATAATTGGTAGACACAGCTATATACACATGAAGGTTTCATCAAATGAAATTCCAAGATCACTAGAGTACCCAGTTGAAATACTGGCCGGTATGGATGCTGAAACTATTTTCACACATATAAATGAAGTTAAAGAGGAGGGAATCATAATTTACGATT
>JAWBOZ010000128.1:0-3219 GCA_038825625.1 Methanomethylicia archaeon
GTATACCCCATTTAGCTAATGGGTTAGCTTCTCTTTCCCCATATGGGTCTATCATCAGATATGTTATACATACATCTGCCATTGTTGATATTATCATGAACAGTAGTATGTACCTATGTATATTGCTTTTGTTCATTAAAAATATTAATGTATCCCATAACTTATATCATTTTGCTAATAATATCTGAATTTAAGATTGTAGATGTTAATTGCCTCAGTTTTTATTTTCCTTTCATCCCATTTCTGGTTGATACTCGGCAAATTCTTCATCGGCTAATAATTTTATATATATTTTCTCACATAAGTCTTTCTTGTTACATGTATTTGGATAAGTCTATTGGTTCATGTTTTTGTTTTATGAATTTCTTACCTCTTTTCCCTACTGGTATTGTGGCGTCTATTCCAGCTTTTGCAGTTATTGGTTTCTCTCCTGGCACTTGTTTTGATGATGGGTCTAGTGATGATCCTCTTTGGTTGGTGTATACGTATATGTCTTCGTTGGCTTGTACTCTTGTTGCTATAGCCCACTCCACTTCATTTGGATCATATATGTCTATGTCTTCATCTACAATTATGCAGTGTTTAAGTGATTTATGTGCTTTAAAGGCTGCTTCTATAGCTTTTTTAGGGTCATCGTCACGCTCCTTTCTTATTTGTATTATTGCATGTAGCCATGAGCATCCTCCGGGGGTCATTAAAACATTTATACATTTACATACCTTGTTTACCTCATTGTATATTGCTGGTTCCATGGGCATACCCATCAGTATTTTATGTTCATTTTTACCTGGCAGTAATGCTTGGTATATTGGGTTTCTTCTATGGGTTATCCTTTTTATCTCTATTATTGGTTGTTCACGTTCAATATCATAGGTTTCAGTTATATCTAGGAAGGGTCCTTCAGGAGCCTTCTCCCGTATTATTCTCCCCTCCAATACTATTTCCGTTTCTGCGGGGACTTCTATATCTAAAGTTTTACATTTAACTAGTGGTGTGGGATGTAGGGCATTGGCCATGCTTAATTCATCTACTCCATGTGGTAGTGAAGTGGCTGCAGCTATCAATACTTGTATTGGGCTTCCAATACATATGGCAACATCAGCTTCTCCACCACTCCTCTTCAATATTGTATCAGTTCCTCTACCTTCAACAATTCTAGCCACAAATCTCCTCTCATCAAGTAGTAGTAATCTATGAAATGAGGAATTTCTAACACCTGTTTCTGGATCTTTCAATACGCATACAGCGCTGGTAATGTATTTTCCACGATCCTCTGGCATATGTTTCAATGTTGGGAGGATTCTTAAATCAACAACTCCCTCCTCCACTTCTTGACATGGACCATGATCCAGAATTTCAGGTTCCTTCAAGTTGTTCATTGCCCAATTAAGTCTATGCAATATTTCTTCCTTCCTTATGTTTAATGCTTTTGCCACAAGCTCTCTAGACGATAATATATTTCCAATAATCGGCATCTCTGATTCCCTTACTCTACAAAAATACACTGGCTTCCCATCCAATGCTGCAAGAATCCTTGCAGCTTCACACTCTACAGAAACTTCCTTATCTATTTTCACTAGAAAATTCTCAGAATCGAGTTTTGAAATAAACTCTCTTAAATTCATAAACCTTCACAAACCACATATAACTAAACATCTATATAATAATTAATCCCTCTTTTAGCTGTGTAAATTCGCATATTATTAGTTGACTAAAACGTCAACTAATAGCATTGATAGATGAGCTCTCTGATAATATCTCTGAACTTGCGGAGTTGAGGGGTTTAGCTGGATATGGATATGAGAAGGGTATAGATGCAGATTATTTTAAGGATTATGCTCCAATAGCTTATGAAAAGGCTAAAAAGCATTATAATGCATGTTCGAAATTGCTTAAAGAGTTATTCAATTTAAATTAAACATTAATTATTCATAAGAGTTAACCTTTTACAGAAGCTCTTATAATTCAATCTTGGACATTTCCCTGCAGCTTCACCATTAACTTTTTTATCTAAATCTAATATTAATTTCATATGATAAATATTGCTTGATACACATAATGCTTTAACCATATCAATCTCACCAAAATTTTGTTTATTAAAATCTATAAAATTAACACCACCATAATTAAATACTCCTCCGGTATAATATTTAGTGTTTTTGTTAGCATCACCATAATACATTGCAGCTATTTCAGTTAATGTTTTGAATGTTGAACCGGGTGGTTGTGGATATGAAATTACTTTATTCATTAAAGGCTTGCCTGGATCTTTTAAATAACTGTTATATTCATCTTGGGAAAGACCTTTTATAAATTTATTTGAATCAAAACTAGGATAACTAGCTAAAGCAATTATTTCTCCTGTTTGAACATTTTGTACTATTGCCCCATAAGAAAGTGCATCTTTAAGTACATCTTTTTTAGTACTTTCTTTTATTAATTCATATAATTTTTTTTGTGCATTGATGTCAATTGATAAATATAAATCTCTTCCATTTACTTTAGGTTTTATTACTAAATCTTGATATTCATGAGGATATTGCTTATACACTCTTTTTATAATTCCATCTGAACCTTTTAATAATTCATCAAAGCCTTGTTCTACTCCTATACGGCCAATTTCATCACTTAAATTATATTTTTTTATTTTTAAATCTTCTGGAGTTACACCTGTTACATATCCGATTATATGTGAAGTAATTTCTGGATATAAATAAAATCTTTGCATAAAACTTTCTATTTTTGCTAATGGATAAAGTTTTTTTTGAGTTTCAATTGTTAATATGTAAGGATGGTAATCTAATTTATCTGCAATTGGTATGAATTCTAAATAATCATATTTATCATAAAATAATTTCTGTTGTTCATATATTTGTTTTATGTCTAAATTTAGTAGATTGGATCAATTTGTAATTGTTGTATATTTACATCACAAAAATTGAATTAATTATGGTTAAAGCTATGGTAAAAGTAGTTACTTTCATCATGATTATATACATAAATTTTTTGAGTTTGTTAGCTCAGGAAAAACGGAGTTTTTTTGAAAAACCGGATAATTATTTCTTTATTGAGAACAAAGGTCAATGGCATGAGGACGTGCTATATTTATGCAGGCTTGGGGGTCTTGATGCATGGATTACGAAGTATGGGGTGAATTACACGTTTTACAGGATTGAGCAAGACAATAGAATAACAGAAAATGTAATTCCGGAAAGTAAA
>JAWBOZ010000129.1:0-3218 GCA_038825625.1 Methanomethylicia archaeon
CGGTCGGGCGAGCCGACCGCGTGCACGACGGCGAGCTGTCCCGCGCGAAAGATCGGCTCCAGCGGCGAGAGGTTTGGGTGCAGCGCGAAGAGGTCGTCCAGCGCCCGGCCGCGCCGTCCGGCCGGCGCGCGGGCGTCATCCGGCCTCGGCACGCCGAGCCGCGGCCGTTGCGCTATAAAGAGTCTTCATTGTAATCCTCCTGGGGACTGTGATTTGCCCATGTCCGTGAGCTGTGTCCCTCTATAATAGGAACAAGCTTGTCAAACTCTGATAATCCAACTATTTTGTTGGTGCCTATATAATGACGATTAATAGTAACCGTGGCGTGGGATTCAGGGTAGTACCCAGCAGGCATAGTGCGTAAGTCTTTGGAATTTCCTTGCCAAATTACATACACGTCACCCTCGTATCTGTATATTCCATTATTATCATACACAATATTTGGGTTAATGGTGGCGGTATAGAGGATATTGTTTCCAAAATTTCTAGAGATTACCCCTTTGGTGTAGAAGCTTTTAGAAATGCTGTAAAACCATTCTTAGATTATTTGGAGGGTGGTTATCCTCCACCTACAAACGATCACATTGTAATAGAATCTTTCGATAAATTTATAGTGATTCATTCTTGTAATGGTCATGGTGTTAATAGAGCTTTAGCTAAGATAATAAGTGTATTGTTGAAGGAGAAATTTGGTGTTGATTGTATAGTTAGGAGTGATGCTTATAGAATACTGTTGATGGTGACCCAAGAGATTAGTGGTAAAGATGTCTGTGAAATATTGTTAAATCTGAATTTAGATGATGTCTTTAAAATATTGTATCATAATGTTGATCCATACATTATTAGGCATGTAGCTTTGAAATTTAATGCTATTCCACGTGGAATGTATTATAAGGCAACAAGTTACTTAATGCATTTACCACAATACTTTGCTAATACTCCAGTTTATGATGAAGCCTATAGATTTGAACTCTTAGAGCATTTTGATATTAATGGTTTAAGGGATTTCATAAACTCTCTAAAGAATAATACCATACATATATCTGTTTTAAGTAAATTCAATAATCCTTCAACCTTAGCTCTTCCAATAGTTGAAATTGGCGATCTATTATCATTAACTAGTGAAGAATACTTCACTAAAACCATACTCTATAAAATTGTGAATCTCCTCTGTATGGATTGCTTAAAGGTTTGGAGAGTTATGGTTAAAGATGTCTCTGAACCATTAAATTGTCCTCACTGCGGTTCTAGGAACGTGTCAATGGTTAAGTGGCGTATTCAAGACGTTTTAAAGGTTCTTGAAAAATATAAATTAAATGAAGTTTTAAGTGAAGATGAGGAAGCTTTAATTGCTTATTGTAAAATGTCTTCTGACCTAATATCTATTTATGGTAGAAAGGCTATCATAGCTTTAGCAGTTAGGGGTGTTGGACCTTTAACTGCATATCAGATCTTGGCTAAAATGCATAGAAGCTTAGATGATTTATTTAAAGATCTTATGGATGCTATGAAGGAATATATGGAAACTAAAGAATTTTGGGGTGAAGGATAAATCTAGTATATATCAAAACTTATCTCCAATAGATTTTTTGCTGGTCTAAACCTAACTTTTTCGATTTTCAATTCACCAATTTCCCCAGTGCTTCTTGTATGTTTCTTGTTGCATGCATTTATGTTCCAATCCTCTATTATTAGTATTGATAGTTTCTTTATTTCTTCTGGTATTGGGAAGAGGTCATACATTTCATCCCCAAAGACTTTTTCAGCTTCACTTCTATCCATTTCTATAACTTTTACTGGTACATTTTCCATTATTTTCATGTTTGCTAATCTTTCTATTTCCTTTAACTCATCGTCTGTTGGCTTTCTATCATATTGTACTGTTAGTCTTCCATGATTTCCCTCAACATATACGCTTGCAGTCCATTTTGCTCCTAAAACTTTTCTCACAGCTCCCTTCAATACATGTAGTGCTGTATGTGTTCTTGTTTCCAAATCTTCCATTTCCATAGGTTTCACCTCAATCAAATAAATATTTTATCCAAAACTTTCTTTAATTCTTCTTCACTACTTATATTCTTAACCATTATCTTACCAGTTTTGAATATGTTTATTTCTATATTCTCATAGGTTCCCTTCAAATATAATCCACCAAAATCAATTTTGTTTTGAATTTTTCCCTCCACCCTTTTTATGGCTTCCTTCATGTTTTCCATTTTCAATACTATCACGTAGTCTGCTTTTTCACCGCAGGCTCTAATTATTTGTTTAACATATTTCTGTGACATTACGCCATCTCCTCCACATCCCTTAATATTTTTAACATTTCATAAATTTCATTTGGGGTATTGTAGAGGTAGTAGCTTGCTCTAACAGTTCCATCCTTTGCTCCAATTATTTGATGTATTGGTTCTGCGCAATGTAATCCACTTCTGACAGCTATTCCATATTGATCTAATATTAATGCAACTTGATGTGGATCTAGACCCCCAACATTAAATGCTATTATACCCAATCTTCTCTCTGGGTCTAATGGTCCATAAACCTTTATCTTCTCCATATCTTTCATGCAATCTAGTGTTTGTTTGACCAATTGTCTTTCATGTTCCACTATGTTTTCCATGCTAATCTTCATCAAGTATTTTGCTGCTTCTCCCAATCCCACTACTCCAGCTATGTCTGGTGTTCCTGCCTCAAATCTCTCCGGTCCTTCACTCCAATCTATCATGCAAGTTCCTCTTTCATTTATCCATTTAACATTTCTTATAGTTCCACCGCCACTTATGGTTGGCTTCAAATCTTTCATAACATCTCTTTTAACATATAATACTCCTGTTCCTGATGGTCCCAACATTTTATGTCCACTGAAGGCTAGGAATTCACAATTCAGATCTTTAACGTTTATTGGCATGTGTGGTACTGATTGTGCAGCATCTATAGCTATGGGTATATCCTTTTCATGTGCTATTTTAATTATTTCCTTAATATTGTTTATTGTTCCTAGAACATTGGATACATGTACTATGCTCATTAAACTTGTTTTACTGGTTATTTTTTGCGGTATTTCCTCCATTTTTAGTGTTCCATCCTCATTTACCCCTATAAATTTAACCTTTATACCCTTTACTTCTGATAGTGTTATCCATGGGGTTATATTGCTGTGATGTTCCATTAATGATGTTAATATTTCGTTTCCCCTCTTCATATTTCTTAAAGCC
>JAWBOZ010000130.1:0-3210 GCA_038825625.1 Methanomethylicia archaeon
TTATATAGGCTGCAGCTGCATAAAGCTCTTCACCGATTAAAGCATAATCACAAGCAGCAACAAAGAATGGTAATTGAACAGTGGCTGTAGTTCCAGCAATCTGTATTGCACCAATATTATAGCCAGCTTCAGCAATTTCTAATGATTCAGCATAAAAGTATCCTAAGAAGAAGTTTGCTGCAGGTCTCTCTCTTTGGAAAATACCTAAAATACCTGAGGAAAATGCAAATTGCTCGCTAGCAATGAATCTAACCATTTCAGGTTGAAACATATCTGCTTTACCTTCAGCGACATAAGCTTGTTTCACAATTCCTTCAGCAGCCATATAAACAGGGTACTATCTATTCCCAACAATTATTGGAACACCATACCTCGCAGTTTTCCTAGCCACATCACTAAGAATTGAGAGAGCAGCTAGAGTATTTAAGTCGCCTATACCATGCATACCTGGAGTAAAGAATACTGGTCTACCCATCTCAGTAGCTCTACCAATAGCTTCATCAACAGCATCCACGGCTTGAATCTTCCTAACCTTAATTTTCTCCGGACGTCTTCTAGAAAATTCTAATGCAAATACTGTTAATACCCCAAGAATTATTAACATTACGCCCTGTGCCATGCGTCCAGAAATGACTCGAAACTCTATTTGAGCTAAATCTAATAATATCATATATTTCCCTCAAAATTTGTAAAATTTTATGGTTCTTAATATTATAATTGTAACAAAAGGTATATATATCTTACTACTTTTCTATAGAAAAAATTTGAAAATATATAAGAAAACTTTAAAAACACATTAATAAGTCATTTTAAGGTTTCGACTTTGATACGTAAACTAGTTTTGTTTTCATGTCTTGAATTGTTGGATTAATATTGTTTAATATGAAACCTCTCTTCAAAAATTCTGAATCTCTAACAACCCTTTTAGATTGTATTAAAGCCCTTTTAATCCATAACTTTCTCAAATTAACTAATGGGTATAATAAGCTTCTAAGAACTTCTCTTGCTTCTAGAAATCTTCTAATCAAAAATAAACATACACCAGCCATAAAGACACTAATCATATATATGGTTAAGCGCCACCAGAGATGTCTAAACTCATAATTTTTAATCATTGTGCACATTCTATTTTTAATGGAGTGATATAATTTTCTCGGAATCAAACTTCGTGTAGGTTCACCTTCATGAAATATTATTGATGAAGGAACTATGATTATTTTATATCCTAACAGTCTAATCCTAAAGGAAAAATCAGTGTCATCATCATAAATAAAGTAGTCTGGATCAAAACCTCTAACCATCTTAAACAAATTCCGTCTAACAATACATCCAGCTGAAGATGCAACAAATATTTCAGAAATATTTTTAATTGAATCAGCTTTAAACCCTTGAAGTGTTAACCATGTTCCAAAAGCATCAATAGCCATGCCAACATGATCTAAAAGCCCTGGATTTTTCGCCCTAACTATCTTTGCTTGTGCAACACCAACATTCTCATCATTCTCCATAACTTTAACAAGCTCCATCAACCATTCCTCAGTAACATAAGCATCATTGTCAAGGAAAGCAATATACTTACTATTCTTATCTAGGAAATCGTCTACATTATGTGATGCTGAAGCTCCAATATCATGATCATAATGTATCAATTTAACATTTGGATAAAATTTCTTAATCCAAGCATCTACACCCTTAGTTAAACAATCCACAACTATTAATTCATAATTTGGATACCTTGTCCTCTCAAGATACCTTAAACATTTCTCCAATTGTTGAATACTTTTAAAATTTATTACTACAATTGAAACCATTGGTAGATATTTTTCACCCAATACCATATACCACCATAAATATTAATCTAATCTATCAATTAGTTCAACCCATCTACGCATCTTCTCAATCTGAAACTTCCAAAACTTTATGTGAAAACCATCTTTAAACCAACGTTCAATATTCTTTTCAAAGGAATATGCTAACTCCAAGTAGCAGTCAGGATAAGTTTTTGATGAAAAATCGATATTTTCACAAATCTTCCATATATACTCATTCATTTCCAAACCATTAGTCTCCTTCAATAAATCTTTGAAAACATTTCGAACCCTCTTATCATGTCTACATAAAGGTTTCCCTAAACAAACATTATCCCCAATATGATCTGATATTCTCTTCAGGAATATTCCAGACCATATATCATCAAACCTATCCACACCCATAAAATTCATATAAAGTTGATAAAATGCTGGAATAATCTTTGAAATGAAGGATGTATTCATACTACAAATGGAGAAATATGTGCCTTTCCCAACAATAATCTTATTCCTCTTTAAACCTAAACCTTCAATAGATCCTCTCCCATCCAATCCACCATAATGAATAAGGGTTAATGCATCCAAATCAGGATGACCATTCCAAAGCCCCATATTAAGCACACAATCACCCCCCACATTACTCCAAATATAATCTTCAAGCCTACACGTAGATTCATATGGATGCCCTCTAGGGAATATCTTCCCATTAATGTTAATTGATAGGTTTTCGATAGTATTATACCACTTCCCATTAGAGTTAACAGTAACCCCATCATCATTAGAAAGATTTTCAATATGCCCCTTCACAAAATCACTAAATATATGAACATCATCATCCAATTCAATAATCACATCAGCTCCATCTTCAAAGGCTTTTAAAAAGCCAAAGGATGTTTCAGCATGACACCTCTCAGGAATCAGACTGAGATATCTCTCAAATGATGCACCAAATCTCTCTTTAAACCAGCTCTCCCTCTCCCTTGGACCATAATACTCATACTTAACCTTAGATAGTATCTCACTATTTACCTTCCTAATAGATTCATCGCCTTCATCCACCACAATAACCTTAATATCATGATTATCTTCATTGAGAGTATTTAAGTTGACAAGGGGATTTATTGATGCTATGACTATATAAACTAACATAACCCCAACACGCTCATAAAGGGACTTGATATATAAGGTGCGGAAATATTTTTAAATTTTATGATGGATAGGTATATCAATCATACCATAATATAGCGAAAGAAAAATTGACGATTATTGGAGGAGAATTCATGATTCAAAACCCATATGAACCATTGGTTTCAATAATAATTCCAGCACTAAACTCAGAAAAAACAATAAAGGATCTCCTAGATTCACTAATGGAGTTAGATTATAAAAGGGATCTTCTTGA
>JAWBOZ010000131.1:0-3201 GCA_038825625.1 Methanomethylicia archaeon
CTGGTGGTTTATTCTGAAATTAATTTATAAGTCCAGTTGGTCTAGAGCATTTGTATTAACACTTTTTATTTGGTTTACTTCAAGCATCATTAGATTATTAATTCCAGCAATTCCCACTCCACTTTATCTTTCTATTCACAAGCTTTTTGCATATATTAATCATAAATAATTGTGAGTGCTATGTCTGAAGATTTGAAGATGGTGGTTGAGGAATTAAAGCGATTGCAGGAATCTCTGATGCATGCAGTTTTAATGTTGGAGAAAGGTATTGACGATGTATTATGGTATCATAAGGTTGGAGATTTAGCTAGAATACTTAAAGTTAGACTTACAGGTCCACCTCCAAGTAAAGTGTTCAAACCTAATGCTCCTGGAGCTAAAAATCCAGTGGTATTTTGGAGTTATGTTTTTGTTCCAAAGAATATTAATCGTAATGAGAAATATCCATTGATAGTCCTTCCACATGGTGGAGTTCATGCTAATATGAGTAGTGCAGCATCAAATATAATTAGAGAGCTTATGGCTCAAGGTTACATAGTTGTTTCCCCTGAGTATCGTGGAAGTACTGGTTATGGTAAAGCTTTCTATGAGCTAATAGATTATGGTGGATTGGAGATTGAAGATACCCATGTCTCTAGGAATTGGGCTGTGAAAAATTGTAAATATGTGGATCCAAATAGAGTTGGAATTATGGGTTGGAGTCATGGAGGGCTTCACACTCTAATGAATATATTCTTCTACCCAGATGATTATAAAGTTGCATATGCAGGTGTCCCAGTAAGTGATTTAATTATGCGTATGGGGTATAAAAGTCAGAATTATAGAGATTTATTCATAGCTGATTATCATGTTGGCAAAGATGTATGTGATGATGTTGAAGAGTATAGGCGAAGGTCTCCAGTAAACTATGTTGACAAACTTAAAACACCACTACTGATTCATACTACAACTAATGATGAAGATGTAAATTACCTCGAAGTTTTAAATCTTATAAACGCTCTTAAAGCTGCAGGTAAGGAATTTGAGTATAAGATCTTTAAAGATGCTCCCGGAGGTCACATATTTAGTAGGTTAGATACTGAGTTTGCCATGGAAGTTAGAGTGGAAATATATCGTTTCCTAGCGAAGCATCTACATCCACCAAACCCAATGGATACCGTAGATAAGCTTAATCCATTTGAACTCTAATCTTTCTTATTTTTTTAGCAAACATGATATTTGAAGGATTTAAAAATCCTTTTCAAAATTAGGATCCATTATTAACATAAAGCTGGCAGAAGATGGTAAATTGGAGATGTGAAAAGCTAATTTTATTTTTGATTTTTATAAGATAATATACTTAAATTATTGAATGAAGGGTATTCCCATGAGCTTAAATCAATATTATACAACCAAAACTATTATTTTCCTCATTTAATTAATTGTCTATGGTGTAATGGTGTGAGGTTTAAGGGTAGTTATAAGGCTGCTAAACTCATTAAAGTTTCCATGGATGTCGATGATGAAATTATAAAGAATATAAGGATCACTGGAGATTTTTTCATGTATCCTGAGAATGCTATTAGAGATTTGGAGAATATATTGATTGGTGCACATTTAGATTCAATGGATTTAGAGAGGCGAATTTCAAAATTCCTCTTAGAGAATTCCGTAGAGGTTCCAATGATTTCTGTTACAGATTTTGTTAATGCAATCCTTTCATCAAAACCTGAAGGGGAGAGTGCAAGTTAAGATTGGTTGATTTCATTAGGGTTTCAATTGGTACAGCATCTAAATTAAATCTTTTAAGAATTAAGGTTTTAGCTGAGCCTACAACAGCCTATTTAATGAGTTTTTCTGATGGTAAGTGTACTGCAAACTGTGCATTTTGCACTCAAGCTAGGGATAGCAAATCTAGTGTTGAATATTTATCCAGAATTGTTTGGCCTAAATTCAATTTTAATGATGTTCTAAAAGCTTTTAAAAATTCGAATAGATTCAAACGTATATGTATACAAACATTGGTTTACCCAAGGTATATTGAAGAAACTATTGAGATAGTTTCAAAATTGAAATCTATAACAACCATTCCCATATCAGTTTCCATACATCCACGTAGTAGAGGTGATATTGAAGCTCTTAAGAATGCTGGTGTGGAGAGAATTGGTATTGGTGTTGATGCATCTTCAAAACAGGTATTTGCATCAACTAAGAGACCCTTCTCATGGGATAAAACTATGAATATTGTTTTTGAAGCTAGAGATGTTTTTGGTCCAAATAAAGTTTCAGTGCATTTAATTTATGGTTTAGGTGATAGTGATCGTGAATTCTTAGAATTAATTCATAAACTTTACAGTCTCAACATTAATGTTGGTTTATTTACTTTCACACCTGTGGAAGGAACATTGATGGAATCCCATAATAAACCCAATTATTCATCGTATAGGGGCATACAATTAGCACATTACCTAATAAAAATTGGTTTAGCAACCATAAATGATTTTAACTTTAATCATGATGGTAAACTTATAGGTATATCAATAAACAAGGATAAATTGGTAGAGATTGTTGAAAGTGGTGAACCATTTAAAACTTCTGGATGTCCAAATTGTAATAGACCATTTTATAATGAATCTCCAGGTGAAATCTTATACAATTATCCCACATCTGAAATGGTGCTTAAAGATATGGAGAAGATAAGGGTGCAATTAAAACACTTATTGAATTAATATTTTCTCATATAAATCTTTAAAATATATAATGATACAAGTATCCATAGTGATGTTACAAACAATATTATAATTCTGCTCTTTATGAAATTTTCATAAACAAATATGTCTATTTCATTCATTTCTGACAATACTAAAAGGATTCCTGAAGGTCTTGGCCATGGTATAAATGATCCTGGAGGACTACTCCTCCATAATATTTTAGAATCATCCTCATATATGCATGCCGACACTTTATAAGCTTCAAAACAATATATTGTGCTGAGAATGCAGAGTATGATCATTAGAAATAAAGATATGTATTTCATTTTTAAGCTAGACAATTTAGATCAAAAATAAATATGGAATTTATGGATATTTATCTTTTCCATATATCCAGTGGTGGTTTATGTTCTGGTGGTAATGGTGATTTATACCTTCTTCCTCTAAGTCTATTCTTATGTTCTTCTTTAGCCTTTTCCAAGATTTCGCTTTTCATCATCAAGTCTATTAT
>JAWBOZ010000132.1:0-3199 GCA_038825625.1 Methanomethylicia archaeon
TTATCAATTTCCTACTCCATAATTAATACTTCATGAGCTATACTTGGATCATTGTATAATAGGGCATAATATGCTAAATCAATCATTGACCTAGACATATCGATCATTTTAATCAATTTCTCCTCAATAACATTTAAACTCAAATCCTAACACACCTCACTTAAATTCTTAATTTCTCCAGAAGCAAGTTTACTAAACGTATTCAATCCATCAATAGGCCCCTTAACCACAATCAAATCGTTCTCCAAAATCCTCTCAGAATCCTCTGGGTCGATAATAAGTTTTTCCCCCCTTCTAATCGCTATAACATAAATTCCAAAGCATACATCAAGATGAAGTTCAGATAAACTCTTACCAACAAGTGGAGACCCCTTAGATATTATTGATCTACGATATTGAGGTTCAATTTTCATTAAAAACTCTTTTATGGATGGATGGATACCAAGGTTAAGCCTAATAACTTGAGCAATATCTGCAGCTGCATTAGATATATTATCAATAGCTATAGCAAGCTTCATTATACCGGCAAGAGCCTCAGCATCTTCTATATCTCTAACGGCAATGGAGGCACTACCCCAAATTTCATATAGGAGGAAGTCAATATCCCTCTCAATCTCCAAAACCTCTTCAGCGAGATCAGCATCATCAAATAAAACTGAAGCATAAGCTAGATCAATCATTAAACCACAGGAATTCTTCATATCCACCAATACTTCCTTAACAGGACGCGGCCTATGCCTAAAAATATGATGCGAAGAAGAAGGTTTACTCATCTAAACTATAAAACCTCCATTTAATACCATACATATATATTATTCTTGTAAAATTAAATTTTATGGATAAAGGATTAAGCTCAAAAATATCACTAGAAAGGCGCCAAAGAGGTCAGCAATGGAGGTTTCCAATGGGATCACAAAATTATCAGGATCCCAACCTCTACCATAAGCAAGTATAGCAACAAGAAATGAACATATCATAATGACAAGTGAACCGATAAACATCACAAAGAAGCATAACAAGATCATATTGAATAGAAGAGGGATTAAACCGGTTAATCTAGCTAAACCATAACCCAAAACACTATAAACAAGACCCATCAAAGAAGCAGATAAAAGCATGCCCAAAAACTCATTAAACATTATGGATATTGAAGAGAATTTTGAATCAAGATAACCTAAAGCAAGCCTCGTTGTAGCAACACTACCAAAGGATGATCCGGCACCACCAATAGCATTCAATAATACAGGGTAAACCATAAGTATTTCAGGATAACGAACGATTTCATCAATAAAACTAGCCAGCATAAGCCCATCAATAACACCATCAAAACTACAAATGAAACCCACTGGAACAGCCTCTCTAACAATAATTCTATAAACGTTAATATTCCTATCAACCCTTAAATAATAAATAAATATAATAAATGATGGTAGAAGAATAAACAATAAAATCATAGTTAAATATAGATTCGATAAATCGCTCAAAACAATGCTTACACCAATACTATAACATAATGACACGATAAAATCATTTAAAATACCCACCACAGGATAAGCAATAACATCAGGGTCTAAACCCCTCCTAAAAGTTTCAAATGCAGTAATAGTATTTAATGGTAAAGTAATAAATGTTGCAAGAACACATGCAAACAAGCTTACAGAAATAAAGTATACACCATCCTCAAAGACTATCTGACCAAAAAGCAAATTCACGAAAAATGCTAAAAAACCCACCAAAATAGCGTCAACATATGCAAGCATGATGGAAACTCTAATGAGAGAATAAAACTCCATGTAATTATTTCTCCAAGAAGCTTTAACCCTACCCACATTTAACATAGTAGTCAAATTGCCAGTAAAAACACCCCTAACATCACCCCTAACAGTTAAAACCACAGGAAATAATGCAACAACCCAATGATGAGAACTCATCAGGGGACTTAGCCCAGAAACAATCCTTCCAGAAAGAAGACCACCACTACTAAATGATAAAGCAAACAAAGTCTGAATAAAAGTCTTCCAAATTAATGAACGAGACAATCCAAGCGATGTTGCCCCATGTACACTAAGCCCCCCAAGTGTAAATTAAAAATAATGTTACAATTGATTTTAAATACTTTACTATAAAATGAAAAGCTTCAATAACAAAGTATAGATAAAGGTTATATGGTGAGTAAATGAGTATAGTTTCAAAGGAATTACTGGAAGAAGCAAAAAGTATACACCAAGAATCCATAATAATAGATGGCCACTGCGACACAATACTACACATGTTTCCAAGAGCAGGTGTTCCAGGAGGAAGCAAACCTAGAAGCATACTAACTAGAAGTGATGTTGGACATATAGATATACCGAGATTAATGGAGGCAAATGTAACATGCCAATTCTTCGCTTTATATACCGAGCCTATGTATAAACCCCTTAAAGCAACTGCAAGAGCACTGGAAATGATGGCTAAATTCTATGAGGAAGTGGATAGATCTGAAGGTAAAATAATCGTGGTAAACAATTCTAAGGATATAATAAATGCAAAAGCTGATGGGAAGATAGCAGCATTAATATCCATGGAAGGCGCTGAACCAATACAACACAACCCAATAACGCTTAGAATGTTCCATAAGCTTGGATTAAGAGCAATCTCATTAACATGGAATGAAAGGAACATGCTTGCAGATGGAGTTGGAGAAACAAGAACCCAAAGCAAAATAACGGAATTAGGCTTAAACGCCATGGAAGAAATAAGAAGATTAAAGATTTTATTAGATGTATCACACTTAAGCGATTCATGCTTCTGGGATTTAATTGAAAACTTTAAACCTCCAATAATAGCGTCGCACTCCAATGCGAGGTCAATATGCAACCATAGAAGAAATCTAACAGATGAACAATTAAAAATATTAGCTGAGAGGGGAGGGGTAGCTGGAATAAACTTCGCAACATCATTCATAGTTAGTGAGGGCACAGCAACAATAGATGATGTAATAAAACATATAGATCACATAATAAATGTGGCTGGAATAAAACATGTGGGATTGGGATCAGACTATGATGGAATATCATCAACACCAATAGGACTTGAAGATGTTAGTAAACTACCAAATCTAACAGCAAAACTATTAGAGCATGGTTATAGTAAGGAGGATGTTAAAAAGATTCTTGGAGAAAACTTCCTAAGAGTAATTAGGGAGGTTATTGGATAA
>JAWBOZ010000133.1:0-3194 GCA_038825625.1 Methanomethylicia archaeon
CATAAAATGCTAATGTTACAAATATAATGCTATCTAAAGTTAAATCCACAATATCACTAACACTGGAGCGAAGCCAAATATATGGATTAAACGATGTATCATACTTGAATGAATTCTCTCTGCTAATAAATTTCTGTTTTAATAGGGAGAAGATAAATGCATCAATGTTAGAACATACGAGGAAGGATATCCATGAAGCAATGGTAATTCTAACACTTAAACTGAATAGTGATCTCCAAGCATCCTCCCAAATGAAGAATGGTGCAGGACTTAGAGTATTTACCATGGCTATAAAGGTTACAAGTAATATTTGAGTTAAGAATGCAATTATAATGGCTATATGCGTACTTCTACGACCATAAACTTCATTTATCATATCAATAACTTGTGCAATGAATGGGTATATGAAGACAGCTGCTGGAGCATAAAAGATGTAGAAACCTAAATTGAATTCAATGACTCTAGTTGCCAATATCTGTGAAGCTCCAAGATATATGACGTAGAAGCTAGTTAATGCTGAAAAACCATATTGTGGAAAATTTTTAACAATATAAACAGAGGCATAAGTGACCATGGTTAAACCAATAAACCAATAAATCCAAATAATCATGAATATCACCCATCACTTAACTCTTCCACCAAGCAGATCCTCATAGATCCTTCTCATATGGAAAATTGCAATAGCACTCTCCTCACTTAAAATACATCTACAAGCATTACAATGTGGACAAATCATCCAACCACACTTTGGACAGACCTCAACCTCCAAAGCATTAAATTTCCCACCACACTTAAAACAGTAGAATTCTGGTTTAGAAAAGAATCTGAGGAAATTCTCAATAACTCTTGATAATGGTATATGCTTCTCAAAAGCAACATTCTTAGCCAAATTCAATACATCTTCATCAACGGTTATGGTTAATTTAACCTTCTTCATATGTATAAATACATATAAATAAGTATTTATAATTATCGAATAACAATTTAATATTAAATGTATGTTAAATGTTAACATGAAAACAAAGGTTGTTGTAGTTAGATGTGAAGATATTGTTGAAAGGACAATTTACGCTTTAAAGAAGCTTGAGCCAAAAATTCCTAAGAAGGGTTCAAAAATCATAATTAAGCCAAATCTCGTGGAGCCAATGCCAAAGGATTCAGGAGCTGTAACAAGACCGGAAATCGTTGAAGGTATAATAAGATTCTTCAGTGACTTAGATTATGAGATTATAGTTGGTGAGGGATCTGCATATCCAGATACTATGCAATGCTTCAAAATTGCAGATTATGATTATTTAGGGGAGAAGTATAATGTTAGGATTATTGATTTGAATAAGGGTAATTTCATAAAGATTAATGGTGAATATTGGAATTTTGAGGTTAATGATGTATTGGGCATGATGGATTATATTGTTTCAGCAGCAGTATTGAAGGAGCATGGCTTTGCTAAGGTAACTTTAACATTAAAGAACATGATGGGGATACTTAAACCTGCCCCAGAAATTCCAGTTAAAAGATATATTCATGAGGAGGAGGATGAGAAATTATGGGCTTTAAGACTATGTGATTTAATAAAAGCTTTTAAACCAAATTTAGCTGTAATAGATGGAACAACGGGAATGTATGGTTCACATATCCATGGTAGATTGGATAAGAAGAACTTAACTATTGTAAGTGAAGATCCAGTTGCATGCGATATTGTTGGAAGCAGGATTCTAGGTCATAAAGATGTATTTCATATAAACTTTGCAAGATTAAAAGGTTTAGGGAGTATAGAGGCAGAAGTATTGGAATATGAAATTTAAATCTTTTCATAATATTTTAAAATGTAATACTAAAAATTAGGATTCAGGTTTATAGAGAATTGAAATTCTTTTAAACTGAAAATGGAAATATATTATTCATGAAACTTAGAATAACATCCCCTGAGGAATTCTTTGGATTTAAAATGGGAAGTGATCGGAAAATTGCAAGATGGGATAAAATAGTTGAATACTTTAAACTTTTGCAAGAGCAATCTGATAGAATTAAGGTTATAGAGATGGGAAAAACAACTATGGGGAACCCATTCTTACTTGTAATAATATCATCAAAAGAGAATATTGAAAAGCTTGATGAATTAAAGGAGATTAATGCCAAAATATCGGATCCTAGGGGTATAAGTGAAAATGAGATTGGAGATTTAATAAAGAGGGGGAAGGCTGTAATTTGTATAGCCAATAGTATTCATGCCACAGAGATTGGTGGAACACAAATGGCCCCAGAATTGGCATATGACCTTATCTCCAGAGAAGATGAAGAAGTGAAAAGGATCCTAGACAATGTAATCTTCCTACTTATTCCATGTCTAAATCCAGATGGACAAATAATGGTGACTGACTGGTATTATAAGTGGTTAGAAACAGAATATGAGGGATGTCCACCTCCATGGCTATACCATAAATATGCTGGACATGATAACAATAGGGATGGATACATGCTAAATCTCGTAGAAACAATGTGTATGGCTAAAATTTTATTCAATGAATGGCATCCACAGGCATATATGGATCACCATCATATGGGGAGTTATGGAGCAAGATTATTTATACCACCATATGCAAACCCAATACAACCATATGCAGATCCACTGGTATGGAGGGAGCATCACTGGTACGGTGCACACATGGCATTTAAATTAGAAGAAGCTGGAAAGAAGGGGGTTTTAACATGGGCTCAATATCCAGGTTATGGACCACTCGGATTAAGTAGAATTGGAAATTGGCATAATATTGCAAGTTTCTTAACAGAATCAGCTAGTGCAAAACTCGCCACACCAATATATATTCATAAGCATCAACTTACAGGAGGAAGTGAAGGTCCATATGTAGGTTTTGGAAGAAGATATGGATCTCAAACCAATTTTCCAAGTCCATGGCTTGGAGGATGGTGGAAACTTAGAGATATAGTTGAACAGATGAAGATAGCATCTTTAGCAATGCTAGATTTAGCAGCTAAAAATAAAGATTCTGTGCTCTGGTCAGCCTATATAAAGGCTAAAAACCAGATTGAAAGGGGTATAAGGGAAAAGCCATATGCATACATTATTCCAATATCAAGAGATAAACAGCATGACCCCCTAACAGCACACAAACTTATAAAAAGATTAATTCTTCAAGGAGTAGATGTAAAAAGAGCATTAAGAGAATTTAAAG
>JAWBOZ010000134.1:0-3189 GCA_038825625.1 Methanomethylicia archaeon
GCTCCATAGCATTTGTTCCAAGCTTCCATAATTCTGGTCCACCAAAATCTGTTCCCACAGCTATCTTAACTCCAGCTTCATAAGCCATCTTCACACTTTTAATATGACTCTCAAAGGCTTCCATTGCCTTCATTAAGCCCCATTCCACAATTCCAACCTCCTTTCCACGTGTAACTATTTGATTGACAATCGACAATGTGGGTACAAGTATAACATTCTTCTCCTTCATCATTTTAATGGTTTCTTCATCAAGATATATTCCATGATCAATAGTTTTTACACCGGCTGATATAGCGATTTTTATTCCCTCAGTCCCCTGAGCATGAGCTGTAACAAAGGTTCCAACCTTCCTTGCTTCTTCAACAATCACTTTGATTTCTTCATATGAGAATTGTGTGTGTTCCGGTCTATCACGCATGGACATAACCCCTCCAGTGGCACATATCTTGATGAAGTCTGCACCCTCCCTTAAAGCATATCTAGTTGCTCTACGGCAATCATCCACACCATCACATATTGTTGGAATCTTTTCTTTAGCCCAAGCTATTGGTAGGAAGTGTACATCCCCATGACCAAAGGTTTGACTTAAAGCATAACCTGAAGCAATTATTCTGGGACCTCTAACGCTACCTTCATTAATAGCAAATTTTAAATACAAGCCGTTGGTTCCACCACAATCTTTAACCGTTATAAAGCCAGCGTTGAGCAAAGCTGAAGCATCACTCACACATCTTAAAAGCTTAACTTGGTCTGGAACTGTGAAATTCTCCTCCAATTTATGAGTTCTAGTACCCATGAAATGCATATGTGCATCTATAAGTCCAGGCATAACTGTTGATCCATTTAAATCAATAATCTTAGCATCACTGGGAATCTTAACTTCACCACCCCTACCAACATCCCTAATCTTATTTCCATCAACAATTATAACTGCTTTGTCAATTGGGAGTCGACCAGTACCATCAATTAGAAACCCATTCACTAAAGCTAAAACCACAATAAATCACCACGTAAACCTATGTTTATAAGTATTAGATAAAGATATTGAAATCATGTGAAAATATATTCTACAATAACGCCCTCAATCTTCCCATCATAAAATTGTGGAATGAATATTCATTCTAACCCTATGGGTAAACCATCTCCACGGATATCTGTATATCCAATTTTTAGTTTATCTTTAACTTCAACCATTGCTGCAACACCAATCCTAGATGGATAATCAATAATTTTATACTTAAACCCCTTAAGTCCATCAACACCAAATCCCCTTTCACATTCAACATTATTACTTCCAGGCTCCCATCTAAATCTTGGGGTTTCAAGAGCTACTTGTGGATGTAGACCGTAATCTATAATGCAATTTATTATTTGAGAATGTAGAAATGGTCTAAGATGTCCTCCTGAAAGGCCCATGGCCATCCATCTGGAACCATAGTTGATTAGGGTTGCTGACAATGTATGTAAAGGCTTCTTCCTAGGTTCAAGTCTATTAACATGATTATCAATAAATGTAAATGATGATCCACGGGAATTCAATGTAATATTGTATGTGGGTTCAGTAATATATGAACCGAAATTGTGGAATATGCTCTGAATACATGAAACTATATAACCCTCATCATCAGTTAAAGCAAAATATGTGGTATCACCATTAGATGTAAATGTGGAACTAAAATCGCTAATGTTATGCTTCTTTAAATCATTTATAAAGTTTTCAGATAAAAGTTCCTCTATACTAATGGTCATAAATCTGGGATCACCCACATATTTATCTCTAACACTATAAGCTTTTACAGATGCTTCAAGAATGTGTTGAACTCTATCCATGGATAATAATGGAATTGTGCTGAAGCTTATATTTTCAATAAGTTTAAGGATGTGCAATGTAGTTATACCTTGAGAATTTGGTGGCATCTCATAAACATCCCAACCCTTATAATTAACCTTTATTGGTTGTTGAAATTCACTATGATAATACTTTAGATCGTCCAGTTCCATTACACCACCAAGGGATTTAATGTAATCAACAATTTTCATACCAATATCTCCCTCATAGAAGTTTCTTGGATCTTCAGCAATCAATCTTAAAGCTTGAGATAACCCTTTAAAAGATAATATATCACCTTCATTTGGAAGATCCTCATCCAAACGATAAGTAATTCTAGAACCAGCATCCTTAATTAACTCTCCCCTAAGATTACGTAAAGCTCTACAGAAACTTCTATGTGCAGGAAATCCTTCATCTGCAAGTCTAATGGATGGTTCTAATAGCTTCTTCCACTCCATAGATCCAAAGGCTCTCCATAAACCATAAAAACCATCAACCATTCCAGGAATTGTAATGGAATGTACATGATGGGTGGGCATGGATGTAAACCCTAAGCTACACATATAATCCACATTTAAATTCTTAGGTGAATAACCACTACCATTAATAAAATGAATATTACCATTTGGATCACGTAGAATGGCGAAGAAATCCCCTCCCAAACCGGATAAATGTGGTAAAGTAACACCGAGAGCAAAACCCATCGCTACAGAGGCGTCAACAGCATTACCACCAGCTCTCAAAATATTGGCACCAATACTTGAAGCCAAAGGACTTTCAGAAGCTACAACACCATGAGTAGAATAAAATGGTGCACGAAGATACATAGATAAGTATATGTGAGAAATATGTTTTAAATCTTATTGATGAAAGTAGCAATAATATATTACAGCAAAACTGGAAAAACTAAAAAAGTTGCAAAGGAAATATTAGAGGAATTATTGAAGCTTAAATTAATTATAGATGTATTTGAAATAAGAAATTTAAGTGAATATTCAAATATCCTACTTCACCTAAACCCAAGGCTAATATATGAAACAAAATCAGACAGAGATGTGGAAATAATTGGAGATGAAAATTTCAATACCAATGAATATGATGTATTGATTATAGGTTCACCCATATGGTACAACAATATAACCCCAGCAATAAGAACCTTTATCAAAAAGAATTGCGGTAAAATAAATTCACAAATAATATGTTTCACAACATCAACATATAACATAGATTATTCGAAAAACTTTAGAAACTACTTAGAGAGATTAGGCTATAAAGTTTTATTAAATAAATCCATAACAAAACAAAATGAGAAAAGTGGGGTGAAAGAATTAATTGAGAATATAAAAGGTCACCATAAA
>JAWBOZ010000135.1:0-3186 GCA_038825625.1 Methanomethylicia archaeon
AAATGGCCACCAAATAAGCTTCGATTCTCTTATGCTTAAATGCATCAGACATAAAGAAAGATAATTGTTTAAGTTAATATATTTTTCGGTTATACGAAAATCACATTTAAAAATAAGCTAAAATATAAAAATGATTAAAAAATGAAACTATAATTTAACCTATCATTTTCCATATCAACTACTACCCGCTTCAACCAAGCATCAGACTCCATTGGAAAATCAGATCTATAATGGGCCCCCCTACTCTCTTCGCGAAGAAGACTTGAAGAAGCCACAACTTCAGATATTAAAAGCATATTCTTAAGTTCTAAAATTTTTAAAACATCAAATCTTGATGAAATCTTTACATCATCAATTTTCATTTTAATCTCTTTAATAATGTTCAAGAGTTTACTTAAATTGGCACCATTACGAATAACACCACAATACATCCACATATTACGCTTTAAACTTAAACGTAAATCATCAATTGAATATGCACCCCCACGTGGATAACGATTTTCATCATAAAAATCCTTAATAATATCATCACAATTAACATGTTTAATACTTGATTTCAAAGCCCATTGAGCAGCATAGAAACCTGCTCTTGCACCAAAAACTATTGCTTCAGTAAGTGCATTCCCACCAAGCCTGTTGGCTCCATGAACCCCTCCACAAACCTCTCCACAAGCATATAAACCAGAAACATTGGTTTCACAATTCTCATTAATCATTATACCACCCATCGTGAAATGGGCTGTGGGGGCTACTTTAAACCTTTTACCATTTAAATGGAAAACATTAATTAAATACATAGATTCCTTTGACATAGCTTCAGAGGGACTCTTATCTCCAATATCCATAATTAGAGAATCATTAAATCCAAGACCATTATAGATCTCAGTGAATAATGCTCTTGAAAATAAATCCCTATTCTCAACAATAATCCTACCTAATGGTTTATTAAAGCCATATTTAGAAATTATGTCTTCACCAAGTTTATTTAGTATTTTTGCATTATAAGCTGGGAAAAGCCATGCAGGCTTACCCTCTTCAGCTAAACCTAAAGGGAAAAATTGTGTAAACTCCATATCCACAAGTTTTACACCGGATTTCAAGGCTATTGCACATCCATCACCAGTAATTCTCATGGGATTATCAGTCCTTGAGAATATTTGACTATAACCACCAGTGGCAAGTATTGTGGATTTTGAATATATGGGGAATATCTTCCCGGAAGGTATATGGAGGAGGATTGCACCATAAGCATCATCATCCATAATGAGTTCTAGAGCCATAACATTTTCAATGAATTGTACACCAATATTCTTGGCATAATCCCTCAATGGTTTAACCAATCCTAAACCAGCAGTTATAGGACCGTCATTAACATAAATACCACCATCCCTAAAATTCACATTTACACCAAATTCTTTCAATTCAATCAATCTCTTGGGACCTTCATCCACTAAAGTCTTTACAAGTTTACGATCATTAAGAAATCTACCTCCAAAAATAGTGTCTTCAAAATGCTTTTCAAAAGTGTAAGATCCTAAAGCAGCTCTAAAACCTCCACCAGCATACAAACTACACGATGAAAAACCTATTGGAGCCTTTGAAGCTAATATAACATTTAAACCCATTCGCTTAGCTTCTATAGCTGCCCTTAACCCAGCGGAACCTCCACCAATAACTAGAACATCAGTCTCAATAACCCATCACCATCCATAAATATATTGAGGTAATGATATATTTAGGAGTATCTAAACATTTGATGCTAAATGTTTGTACAGGTCAATTCTCCTATCGTTAAAGACATGGTTTAATGGTGTTATCCACTTATTTCTGGCTAAAGACACATCCACATCAATAACTCCAACAACCTCTTCATCCTCACCAGCAGAACATAGAACATTCATATCTGGACTTACGATTTGACTCAACCCAATATACCTCAACTTTAAACCATCCCTCTCCTCAAAACCGACCCTATTGGCAGTAATTATGTAAACTCTATTTTCAATAGCTCTAGCCCTCATAACCATTATGGCATAGGGCAAAACTAGATTTGATGGGTGACAAATAATGTCTGCACCCTTAATTGCTAATATCCTTGCAACTTCAGGGAAACACCAATCAAAACATATCATAACACCAATCTTAGCAAAACCCAAATCATACACATTGAAATCTAAATTACCCGCATCGAAAAGCAGTTTCTCCCTATTAAATAAATGTGCTTTACGATAAACACCAATAATCCCCTTTGAACCAACAATTACAGCGGAATTATATAGTTTACCCATGGATCTCTCAGCTAAACCAGCAACTATGAAAACTCCCCTATCCGAAGCATACTTCATCAACCTTTTGCAAGTATAACCGTTGGGAACATCTTCGGCAAAAGCTTCAACCTCACTTCTATCAAGAAATAAGTATCCAGTATTAAATAGTTCTGGGAAAACTATTAAATCGAAATCAAAGTTAGAAATCAATGATAAAGCTTTATCAACATTCCCCTCAACATCACCGAATGTGGGATTAAATTGTAGAAAAGCAATCTTCACTACAAACACCAAAGGTATTTAATGATATATTCAGGGTGTCGAAAAATTCGATTTCCTCCCTCAGTTCTGCTGGGTTCACCTCATCGGCATATAAGCCTTGACACCCCAGCTTCATTACGCTCACAGAGAGGCTTTCGGAGAACCCTGTGGCTCCATACATCTTGAGCATGTTTAGACGAGCGTTTATGTCCCTGTCCAAACCGCATTCTGGACAGGTCTTCTCCATTGGAGCTATTTTTCCTCCGCATCTGGAGCATATGCTGGAAGTTTTATGGGGGTTAAGGTAAACCACATTAAAGCCATTCAACTTGTGCTTGTAGTCGAGTAAGAATTGAAGTTTCCTGAAGCCCCATGTATTCAGCCTCCGCTTGAGGTTCTTATTACTTAAAGAGACTAGTTGGATTCTCTTGCTGAACCTGTTGTATCGTTTAACCTTACGATTTATGGCCTTCCTTATGTTCCCCAGGTCCTCCATGATGAGCGTTTTGCCCTTCGTTATCTCTGAAAACCGTTTTGTCAATTTGTGGAGTAAATCATGGACTCTGCGTTTTCTCCTCCCAGCCCGGCCAGTCCTCCCGAAGGGGGGCTTCTTCCGGGCGCATCCCGCCAGGCCGGTAGACGATGAGCGTTTCTCCCT
>JAWBOZ010000136.1:0-3182 GCA_038825625.1 Methanomethylicia archaeon
TTTGGGATATTTTGGGTCAGACCTTGAATTGTCCGGTGCATCAACTCTTTGGGGGAAAGTGTCGGGATAGTCTTCCTGCTTACGCTTCCGGTGGATGGAAAATCTGTATTCATGGTGCAATTAATGCATGCTAGATTATTGGCTGGGGAGCCATGTGTATTCATTTGTTTTGATGATTCCCCATTGGCAGTCATTCAATCTGCAGCTAGTTTTGGATGGAATCTATTGGATTATGCTGATAAAGGTTTAATGAGATTCATTGACTGTTACTCCTTTAGAATGAGTCCAGATAAAGCTTCAATACCAAAATACATCTTATATGTTGAGAATCCTAGGGAACTGTACAGCTTGATCGATCTATTAACCAATCTAATGGATAATATAGGTATGAGGGGTAAAGGGTGCATATTCATTGATTCTCTAACTGAGCTCATCTCTTTAAGTGAGAGTGCTATGTCTCTTGAAGCTATTAAAATTTTGAGGGCTGAGTGTGCTAAGGAGAGGATGACGCCCATATTTGGCACATTCCATTTCGGAGTTAAACCCTATGATGATATTGAGCAGATATTGGAATATGTTGTGGATGGAATTATTGATTTGAGATATGACCCGGAATATATGCAGCAGGGATTATTGGTTAAGCAGTTTAGGATTAGGAAGATGAAGGGTGTATTCCATAATACCAATTGGGTTAGTTTTAACGTTACAAGTTCCGGCATTGTTAAGTTCGGTGTAGGTTAATTGATATGCTTTGAATCCCTCCATAAATGTTCAAAATAAATTTTTGCTATTTTTATTAGCTCCCTATTATTTGACCATATGGCTAATGGCATTTCCAGCCTTCCACTTAAGAGTATTATTGCTTCATCATTATCAATTATTATTCCTCCACCAAACATATCCCCTTTCAATCCAATCTTTAAATCATAAATCTCTACGTTTCTAATTTCATTAAGCGTTTCTTCATCTATTAGTATTTTAATATTCACCTTACCCATCAATTTCATCAATTCTTCCAAGATTTCTCTATGAATCTTCAAAACTCCTTTTGGTATGGCTATTTCCAAACTTCTATTAGCATTTACAATGGATTTTAATGTTCTCTCCAATATTGTTTTCTCACCTCTAAGTATTGTTATTTCAGATTTCTCTCTTCCACCAACACTATCATATAATGGCTGTAATTCTTCCACAATTCTTCTACTTATATCCCTTAACTTCTCTAGATTTCTCTCAGTTTTCTCCCTCAATACTTCTATTGGTGGTTTAGCTTTATACATTTTAGGTTTACCATTCTCAATGGTTATCCATCCATCATTTTTGAGATTTAATAGTATTTTGTGAATTTTGGCATATGGTATTTTGGCATTTTCACTAATTTCTTTTGCATCCATCTCCCCATTCTCGATTAGTGTTATGTATGTTTTTGCCTGTTGTCTTGTTAATCCAAAATTTTTTAATGCCTCTATAATCTCCTCCAATTAAACCTACCTTTCACCGTTTGAATTGTTGGATTAACTTAATATATATTTACCTAAACCAATATTTATTGATGATCATTTATGAAGGTTTTACGTAAAACTCAGAGTCTCTGTCCAGAATGTTTAAGGGTTTTAGATGCTGAAGTTTACATTGATGATGATAACCTTATTAAGATTCAAAAAACTTGTCCAGAGCATGGATTTTTCAATGAAGTTTACACTTTTTCAGATCCAGAATTGTATTTTTGGGCTGAGAAATATTTCCATGAACCCAGCGGTGTATCAACACCCTTAACCAAAACTGTGAACAACTGCCCCTTTGATTGTGGTTTATGTCCAAGTCATAAATCAGCCACAGTTCTGGCAATAATAGATGTGACAAATAGGTGTAATATGCGTTGCCCAATATGTTTCGCCAATGCTGCTTCAGCTGGTCGTGTTTATGAACCCAGTTTAGATCAGATTAAGGGTATGTTGGAGAAACTTAGGTCTATAGGTCCTGTTTCTCCACCTGCACTACAGCTTAGTGGTGGTGAACCAACAGTTAGGGATGACCTACCAGATATAGTTAGGATGGCTAAGAATATGGGTTTTAGACATGTGGAAGTTAATACCAATGGCATCCTCCTAGCCAATGATATTAATTATTATAAGCGTTTATTGGATTCCGGTGTTAGCACAATATATTTACAGTTTGATGGGTTTAATGATGATTTATATTTAAAATTGAGGGGTATCCCTATGAAGGATATTAAATTGAAGGTTATTGAGAATGCTAGGAAGATCGGTCATGAAAGCATAGTTCTGGTTGTAACGTTGGCTAAGGGTGTTAATGATGATCAAATGGGAGAAATAATTAGGTTTGCATTGGATAATCATGACGTTATTAGATGCGTTAATGTTCAACCAATATCCTTTAGTGGTAGAGCCACCAAACTTGAACGTGAATCTATGCGTATAAATACTTCAGACTTCATGAAACTTGTGGAGAAACAGACCAATGGCATCATATCTAGATATGATTTTAGGCCGGTCCCATGTGTTGTTCCAGTGTCGAGGGCTGTGGGAGCTTTGAAGGGTAAACGTTATGTTGAATTCACCACAAGCCCATTCTGTGGTGTTGCCACATTTATGATAAAGACTGATGAAGGTTGGAAGCCTATAACAAAGCTTGCAGATGTGGATAAATTCTTTGGGTCCATGGAGAAGATATATGAAGATGCTTCTAAAGGTAGTAGGAGTAGGGCATATTTAAGGGCTATGGCAAGTTTAAGATACATTAAGTTTGGGTTAATTAAGGATCTGATCTTACCAGTTTTAAGGGAAGGTAGTTATGAAGCTCTTGGGAAATTTATGAGGAAGATTGTAATGATAGGATGTATGCACTTCATGGATGTATGGAATTTCGATCTACAGAGAGTTAATAAATGCGTAATTCATTATGCACTTCCAGACGGAACTGTTAGACCATTCTGTACACATAACAGCATTCATAGGGAGATTGTTGAAAATAAATTCAGCATACCTTTAAGCATGTGGAAAGCTGAAAAGGTTTAAACATTAAATAACTTAAATATAATTTATGTCTTCCCCTAGATGTGCATATTGTGGAGTTTTTGCATGCTATGCAGGTGATCGTGAGAGGATCCCAGCTAATTGTCCAATGAAGATTATGGAGGATGTTTTGGAGAAAGCTAGAAA
>JAWBOZ010000137.1:0-3167 GCA_038825625.1 Methanomethylicia archaeon
AAATATACCCACCCCATTAGCGGTAATAATTATGGGTTTATTATACTATTTCATGTTCTATTTTGCTCTAGCAGCGGTAACAATAATGTTTGCAGGGGTCATTGGTGAGGGATGGGAGGGGGTCAGCGGGTTTATGAGCGGCGACTTATTTAAATGGTCAGCCATAGCTTTAGGAGCATATACACTGATACAAATAATTACAAATATTATTAGCAGAAGGAGGAGGATGACATATGTTAGAGCCATTAGAGTTCAAGAGGAGGAGGCAAGGAAGATAATTGCACAAAGAGCATATGTGAAAGAGCAAATTGTAGGAGAACCCCCACCTATACAGAAATTTGGTTCAAGAGCATTTCAATACATATCATTATTAGGTGCAAAGATATTGACCAGTTATAGAGCAGCAATAGATAAGGGTAGGAAAATATTTCAAGACATTTATGATGTAATGGCAACCCCACCCCCATCATTCAAAATAAAATTATCATCAGAGTATATGAAAGGTAGAAAGAGGGGTCGAGCTGAAGTTGCAAGAGGGGTGTGGATTAGGAGGGGGAAATATGTTAAACATGCATTGCCAAAGGAAAAACCATATGACATAGCCATAGCACCCACAATAAGAACAGCAGCACCAAAACAAAGGATGCGTGAAAAGAGAAGTGGTGTGGCAATAAATATAGATTATGATGATATAAGAGTTAAAGTTAAGGAGACAAGGATGCCATTAATAACAATAATACTATTGGATTTAAGTGAATCTATGGTGGCATCCATAGAAAGTGTTAAAGCAGCAATAAAAGGGTTACAGAAGGGTGCATATGCAAAGAGGGATAAGGTTGGATTAATAGTATTTAAGGGTAGACATGCCGAAGTTTTACAATACCCAACAACAAATATGAGTGCAATAATAGAGAAGCTTATCGGTGTTGGCGTAAGTGATTTTACACCATTAGCAGCTGGATTAAAGAAGGCTAGAGAGATACTTTTAATGGAGAAGGCAAAGATCAAGGAATCCATACCAGTAATGGTGGTGATATCGGATGGAATAGTTAATGTACCATTGGAAAACCCAATATCACCAGAAAATAGGAAAAAATTCCTAAATCCAGCGCAAGCTGATGTACTTGATTTAGCTAGATTAATGGTTAAGGATGATATAAAAACCATAATAATAAATACGGATCATAGATCTGATGAAATATATAAAAGGATATACCATAGAAGAGATATGCAAACAATATTCTACACGCCAACAGCACTAATGATGGAGTTAGCAAAAGTCACTAGAGGCAAGTATTATGGGTTAAGAGTGGATAGACCCATAGCAGAAATAGTCATAGAAGATGTTGTAAGCCAAATGCTAACAATACCAGAAAAAGTTATGGAACCGGTGGGGTTCTTTATAGAATAACAAACAATTAATCAGTCATTCAAAAAGGATTTAATATCCTCCATCTTTATAGTTCCTAAACGAACAATCCTAATAGTTCTACCACTAAGATCCACCACTGTGGAAGGCTCCTTTAATGGACATGGACCAAAATCAATATAATAATCAACACTTAAACCCAACTGGGAAAGGGCTTCTGGTGCAGTTTTAGGTGGAGCCATACCAGAAATGTTTGCACTGGTACCAGTTAGACAGCCACCACAATAATCCAACAATTTCAATGTCAAGGGATGATTAGGCATCCTTAAACCAATGGTGTTTAAGCCCATTGTCAATTTTTCTGGAAGATCAATAATTTTGGGAACAACTATTGTTAAAGCACCAGGCCAAAAAGCTTCAGCCAATCTACGCGCCAAACTGTTAAATAAACCAATTTTAAATGCCACATCAAAACTTGAGACAAGTATGGGCATGGGCTTAGATTCACGTCTCTTAACAATATAAGCAAGTTCCACAGCATCTGCATTAAATGGGTCAACACCTAAACCATACAATGTATCCGTGGGATAGACAACTAAACCGCCATTTGAAACAATATTGGAAGCTTCAAGAATAACGTCCAGACATAAATCTCTAATCTGAACATACTTCAAATATAACACCAAAAATGTTACACATCTCTAAAATAAATCTTTATAAACCAATAAAGCTTAGAAGGAAATTTGTAAACCATCCAGCAGTAATAGATAAAATAATTGTGGAAATGGAGATCAATGCAGCTTTCCTCCAACCATGCTCCTTAATACATGCAGCAATTGTAGCTATACATGGAATAAAGAACATAACAATAACTGTGAAAACAATCATCTGCTTAACAGTCATAATTAAATTAAGTTCACTGGAACCAAAAATTTCTTCAAGCATAATTAATGCAAGCTCCTTCCTAAAAATACCGAAAATTAATGGGAATGCCGTTAATGGAGGTAAACCAAGTAAGCCAGAGATTAGTGGAGATGCATAATTTGAAAATATTAATACACCGCCAAAATAATAAAGTATATTCAAAATAACGCTTCCAATAACTATTAGTGGTAAAGCTTCATAAACAAATCCCTTAACCCTAAACCAAGTTTTAATTAAAGTAGATCTAAATACGGGTCTACGATAATTAGGCATCTCCATAATTAAACCTACAGGACATCCTGGTAGAAATTTATTAAGGATTTTACCAAAGAGTATTATCACAACTATATTTATAATGTATAGTATAAATGCATATATGAAACCAATATATTTACCTACAATTCCCAAAATAACCATAGTTCTAGCACTACAAGGGACTAATACAACTAAGAAAGTTAATAAAAGCTTCTCACGATCACTCTCCATAATTCTACAACCCAAACATGCAGGCACATTACAGCCATAACCAAGCATCATTGGTAAGAAGGCTTTACCATGCAAACCTATTCTATGCATAAATGCATCCATCAAATATGCAGCCCTAGGAAGATATCCAGTATCCTCCAATATGGATAAAATGAAATAGAATGGTAAAATATATGGAATCGATATGGTTAAAGCTGCAATTAAACCGCCAAGAAAGCCGTCAACAATAATACTGGAATATGGTTGAGGAAGATTTGCAGATAATATTGATGAAAACCTTGAGATAATATTTTCTTCAAAAATGTATGTTAAAATAGTTTCAAGGAAGCTCCCACCAACAAAGACTATGTAGAAAATGCTCAGAAAAACAATTAATAGTATAGGGTCA
>JAWBOZ010000138.1:0-3130 GCA_038825625.1 Methanomethylicia archaeon
ATTCTTCAGAAACCAATTTATCTTCAATTTCTTTTAGAAGTATTTTAACCATATATTTACCCAATCTAATTTTCATGTAAATCAATATATATAGCTGTTTTTACAAAGTTATTTTCATGAATCATAATGATATTTTAAAGGCTATTGATGATTCTTCAAATGATATTATTTCCTTTCTTAGATCCATAATAAGATTTGACACCACTAATCCTCCGGGGGATGAGTTACCCTTAGCTCAATACATATATGATTTTATGTCTCGTGAAGGTATTGATTGTGAAGTTATCGAGTCTGTTGATGGTAGGGGGAATATTATAGCTAATATTCCTGGGGAATACGAGTCTAAGCGTATACTCTATTTATCGCATTTAGATGTTGTTCCTGCAGGCGATATCTCACGTTGGAGTCATAACCCATTTTCAGCTGATTTTGATGGCGAATGGATCTATGGTAGAGGTGCTTTAGATTGTAAAGGTTTGGTTGCATCACAAGTTCTCTCTTTAGTAATGCTTAAACGTTTAGGAATTAAACCGAAATACACGCTTATCCTTGCTTCTACGGCTGATGAAGAAACTGGTGGTTGGAGAGGTATTGGTTGGATAGCTTCCAAATATCCTGAAAAGGTTAAAGCCAATTATGTTATTAATGAGGGTGGTGGACTGCCAATCAAGGGTAAGAATAATAGGATTGTTTATTTAGTTGATGTCTGTGAGAAGGGTTCTTGTAATGTTAAGATTCGTATTAGTGGGAAGAGTGGGCATTCCTCAGTTCCATTTAAAAATGATAATGCACTATATATGATGGGTTTAGTGATTAAGAGATTATATGAGTATACACCTCCAAGATATCAATGTGAAATTGTTAAAGATAGCTTCAATGTTATTTTCAAAAGTTTTGCTGGAACTTTAGGTTCCATTATGGTTAAATTATTGTTTTCACCTTTTAACAGTTTAGCATTTAAATTTATTTCTAGATCCGAACCTAATATGGCTAATTTCATTAGATCTCTCATGGGTTTAACTATGGCTCCAACTATTGCTAAGAGTGGTGAGAAGGAGAATGTTATCCCTAATTCTGCTGAGATTATTGTAAATTGTAGGCTTTTACCAGGGCAGGATGAGAACTATGTTTTATCCATTTTAAGGGAGGCTTTAAGCACTTTTAAGAATGTTGAAATTGAAGTTTTAGGTTGTTCTTATGCTTCATATTCCATTATGGATCAAGAATTCTTCAATATTATGAATTATACTTTGAAAAGTATTTTAGGTGAATACAACATTCATTTAGCACCCTTCGTTATGCCTGGATCTTCAGATAGTAGATTTCTACGTGTTTTAGGTGCTAAGGTTTATGGCTTCTCTCCATACAATCCAAAGTTGAATTATAGTGAGCTTATGAATTTGGCTCATGGTGTGAATGAGAAGATTGATGTAAATAGTTTAATTCTCTCAACGAAATTTCTGACACTTCTACCTTTAAACATAAATTTATGATTTTCATCTATCACTAATTATTTCCATAACAATTTTAGCAACATCTTCAACTATTCCACTACAATATTTCTCTTTAAAATTTTCCATTCGATATTTCTCTCTATCCCTTTGATCTAATAATCTTAATCCTATGAGTTTTTCACAATGTATTTCACCATATTTTTCATGGAATCTTAAAATTAGTTCTCTAGCTTTCTCCATGCATTTTTCGTAAGCTTCATTTTCGTTAGGCTTATTTCTACCATACCTTATTCCAATACACATTATTCCACCACTTATTGCTCCACAAATATCACCAATTCTACCTATTCCTGCACAGAATCCTGTTGCAATTTTTGGAATTATTTCATTTTTCAATCCAATCTTCTCAGTTACTGCCAGTAGTACTGATTCTGCACATGCATATCCATTTTTCATGTAGTTTGATGCATTCATCTATGCTCACTTACATAGTTAATAAATAGTTAAATATTTTTTACACTTAAATCTATATATGATGTGATATGTTTTCAATAGACGAGATTGTTGGTATTATAGAAGATATATTATCGCATCGTATAGATTCTGATTTTAGTGAGATTAGATTTCATAGGCGTCACGAATTTTCTGTTCTTGTTAGAAATGGTGAAGTTGAGAGGATTAGTAATGGTGCCATCAATGGGTTTTGTGCTAGAAGCCTTGTAAATGGTAGTTGGGGTTTCTCTTCAACAACTGACATATCCATGGATGGTGTTAAAAGTGTTGTTGATGCTTCTATAAAATCTGCTAAAGCTTCATCCACATATCGTAATCGCCGTGTAGTTTTGAAGAATAGAAAAACTTTTAAAGATACTTACATCACATCTATGAAGAAGGATCCATTAAATTTAAACATTAAAGATATGGTTAAGGAATGTCTTGATGTACATTCTTTCATCAGAGAGATATCATCATTGATAACTTTAGATATCATATCCATGGGTTTCATAAATGATTATCTTGTTTATGGCAGTACTGATGGTTCACTTATTGTTCAAAGGATTGTTAGGTGTTCAGGTGGATGTTCTGTGACTGCAAGGGAGGGTGGTAATATTGCTACGGGATCTGAGAGTGTTGGAGCTCAGTCTGGATTGGAAATATTTGAAGAAACACCATTGATTAAAGCTGCTGAAACAGCTGCTAAACGTGCTGTTAGACTTGTTCATGCAAGTATTCCGAAGGGTGGATATTTCCCAGTGGTTATGGAGAGGGATATTGTGGGGTTGCTTGCACATGAAGCTGTTGGCCATACAGCTGAAGCAGATCTTGTTTATGCTGGTAGTTATCTTGCTAATAAGATTGGTTTGAAAATAGTTTCCCCATTGGTAACTCTTGTGGACGATGGTAGATTGGAGAGAGGCTTTGGAACCATGATGTATGATGATGAGGGAACAGAAACTCAGAAAACTATTATAATTGATAAGGGGTTTTGCTCTGGATATTTACATTGTAGAGAAACGGCATATGAAATGGGTTTTGAACCTACTGGCAATGCTAGAGCATGGACTTTTGAATATGATCCATTAATACGTATGCGTAATACGTATATTGAGCCTGGAGATCATAGTTTTGAAGAATTGATTGAAGGTGTCGATCATGGTTATTTACTTATAGGTGGT
>JAWBOZ010000139.1:0-3110 GCA_038825625.1 Methanomethylicia archaeon
GATTATAAAGGTTTATTGAAGGTAAAAATATTCCACCGGAAAGAAACAAATTCACAAATAAACCTACAAGAACAGTTGTCAAAATATATCTTGAAGATAATATTAATGCCAGAAGCTTACCAGAATGCTCTGTATAGGGTCCTGAAACTATTTCCACATCAGCCTCAGGAATTTCAAATGGATTAAAATGTAGTTTCCCAAGAATTGCTATTATGAAAACAGCAGCTGCAAATGGGTTAAACAAAACCATTGCATATGAGCGCAGTTGAAAATTAATTATACCATCAATTGATAGAGAATTAGAGATGATGGCTGATGAAAATATGGATGAAAGTAATGCAACCTCTATGGAAAGTAATAATTCAGCCTCCCTCCTAGAACCCACAACACTCCAAGGAGAAGAAGAAGCTAAACCACCAAAAATCAAAAAGAATGAAACACCAATAAGAAGATATGTAACAAAAACGATACTAAACTCGTTACCCGAAAGCAAGCTTAAACCACCATAAGATACGAAGTATGAAGCTATTAATGTTAAAATGAAACTTACCAATGGAGAGAACCTGAAAAACCATCTTCTTGCACTTTTGGGAGTCATCGTCTCTTTAAAGAATAATTTCAAAACGTCATACAGCGGCTGCAGAACTCTAGTGGAGCCAAAGGTTTCTTTCAATCCCCCATACATTGAAAAAAGTGGACCAAGCCTATATTGACTTCTAGCATAAATTTTCCTAATTTCATAATTTAATAATATTCCAAGGACAAAGCATAATGAGGGGATTATTATAATTTCAAATGTACACATGTTCATCCACCCTTCAATTTATTAAATGAAAGATTTTTAAATTCGTCTCCACTCAAAATCCATCGCTTCTTCTTCTTATCATCAATAATTATTACACGATCTGTACAAGAAAAACATGGATCTACACTACCAATAATTATTGGGGCGTCAGCAAGCTTACAACCTTTAAGCATGAATTTTAAAGCAGCAATATTACGATAGCTTGGGGTTCTAATTCTAACTGTATGAGGTATGCTAGAACCATCTGAGAAAATGTAATATATAAGTTCACCCCTAGGAGCTTCAACCTTACTCAAACATTCACCCTTTGGAAAATCTTTAACATCAGAATTAATTACAGGCCCACGAACATTCCTTAACCTATCAATACATTGCAGACATAAATCTATTGAAACAAGAACTTCCTTAACTCTAACAAGGACCCTTGAGAAAACGTCTTTGCCATCATCAACAATTACATCCCAAGTTAAATTAGAATCACCATAAAATGAATATGGGCTATCCCTTCTAACATCAATTTTCCATCCACTAGCTCTAGCTGTTGGACCTACAACCCCAGCTTCCATAGCATCACTCAATGACAAAAAACCTATATCTTCAGTCCTTCGCCTAACAATGCTATGTGATGCAACAATATCAGAAAGATTGTTGAAATCTCTCCTAACCTCAAGTAACTTACCTTCAACATTTTTAAGCTGCTCTTCTGAAACATCAAACCTAACCCCGCCAATACTCATGGAGTCAGCATGAACTCTATTACCGGATAGAATTTCAATACAATCCTGTACTGGTTCCCTAGTCTTCCAAGCCCACATGAGTAAAGTCTTAAATCCAATCAGATCTCCAGCAACACCAAGCCATAGTAGATGGCTATGAATCCTATTTAATTCAGCCATCAAAACCCTAATATACTCAGCTCTCTCAGGGATCTGCACCCCAATAATATTCTCAACAGCGTTAACATAAGCAAGCTGATGAGGAACACTACAAATACCGCAAATTCTACCAACAAGGAAGATGTCCCTCCAGAAAGTTCTTTTCTCAGCAATCCTCATTATTCCCCTATGATTTAAACCAACCTTAATATCCACATCCAATACTTCTTCTCCATCCACCATCAATTTGAAAAAGCCACCCTCAAGCATAGCTGGATGATATGGACCTATGGGTAAAACCACATTTTTAACTTTAGCCCCAGTAACATTAGAACCTTCAACTGGATTAGGCCACTCAAAGGGTAGAAATATGTGTCTAGGATCTGGATGCCCCTCGAACTCAACGCCAAGAAGCTCCATGGTCTCCCTCTCAGCCCAACAAGCTTGATAAGTAAGTTGTGCAATGGATGGAACTTTTAGTAAATTCCTTTCAGCATAAGCATATAATATTAAATGTGCATAACGTTCTAAATGTTCAAGACTATAAATATGTATTATCTTAATACCATTAAAACCCATATCAGAAGCTGTAACATGCACAATTCTGGAACCAATGGAAAGTAAAAATTTTGCAGCATCAAACATACTTTTCAAATCAGTTTTAATATAAATATGCTTTCCATCACGACCACAACCAGTAATTTCAAAATTGGGATAAATAACCTTTTTAAGATCATTTATGACAGTCTCAAACCTGCTCATAATCAACCACCAAAAATCAATTTATAAAATAAATCTTGTATAGATACATAATTATATAGTATCCCTAACACAATTGATATAAGCACCAAAATAAAGGATGACAAAAACATTAGATCAAAATGTTCTTTAAATTTCTCAGAACCCTTAAATGAGAAAATTATGAAAGCAATTAGAACACAAAGTATTATTATACCAGCAAAATATAATGCAAACGAATAAACATCTTTGGAAATATTGAAAACGTTTGATTCTAAAGTGTTTATGGATTCCATAATTAAGTGTTTTCCATAGTAACCTGAAGTAAATGGGAATAAACCAGAAATACTCACTACACCAATAATCCACATAATTGAAGTTATAGGTAGGAACCTAACCCTTTGAGATATTCTAAGCCAGCTCCTCTCATGAGAAGTTTTTATAAATATACCAGCACATAAAAAGAGAAGAGCCTTAGCAAATGAATGTGCAAACAAGTATAAAACAGACCCCAACAAGCATATGTGAGCTTCATGCATATTCATAATCATACCAAGTCCCAAAGCCATACCAATTCCACCCATACTAGAAATACTACTAAAAGCCAAAATCCTCTTTAAATCCCTATCTAAAATCATCCCAATAGCACCCAACAAAACGTTAATTAAACCTGAAAAAGCTATAAGGCTACC
>JAWBOZ010000140.1:0-1553 GCA_038825625.1 Methanomethylicia archaeon
GCTATACCCACAGAAAATGTGGAATTAGATCTAAAATACATTGTTGGAATGGAGAAATCCATTATAGGTGCATTAAATCCAGCTACAACAACACATATTGATAGAACAATTAATGTTGCAAAGAAGATTATAAGCGATTTAAGGAGAATAGTAACACATGAATATTGTCTTGATGAAATAAATAAAGCTATGGAAACCATGGAGAAACGCATTGGAGACCCAATAAAAATAATATTAAAAGCATGCTGAATAAATGCTGGAAGCTAAGTATTATATTTAATAATCCATAATTATGATTGGAGGAAATGTTATGGCAAAAGTCTCCATCATAAAAGTTAGAGAACCAATAAATGAAGATAATGTGTATGAAGCTGTGGAAAAATCAATAAATATGATTGGTGGCATGGAGAGATTTATTAAAAATGGTGAGAAAGTCCTAATAAAACCGAATCTGGTAAGCCCAAGACCTCCACCAGTAACCACAGATCCAAAAGTTGTTAGAGCCATAGCATTAATGGTGAAAAAGGTTGGTGGAAAACCAATAATAGGGGAATCATGTTCAGCCATGACACATTGGTGGAGGGAGGGAATGAATACAAGACAAGTAATGGAGGTGTTGGGATATAATGAAATGGCTAAAGGGATAGGTGCAGAAATATTCCCATTCGATGAGAATGGAATATTCAAATCAATTAAAGTAAAGGTCCCCAACGGATTGATCTTAAAAGAGATAGAGATGGCTGAAATAATACAAAAAGTGGATAAAATAATAGGGGTTCCAGTACTTAAAACAAGTATGGAGGGGGGAGGGATAACAGGATGCATAAAATTAATGCATGGAGTAGTAAACACGTTCAATGATAGGTTAAAGTGGCATAGAACAGATCTATGGTATAAATTGGTGGATGAAATAAAGCCATTTAGAGAGAAATATGTTTTAGGTGTAATAGATGCATTAACATGTATGGAGGGGGATGGACCAATTCATGGAAACCCTGTAAAGATGAACTTAATAATATCTGGAGACGATCCTATAGCCACAGATACTATAGCGGCAAAAATTATTGGATATGAGTATCCACATTTAGAGGTTGGACCAATATCCATAGCTCACACACAGGGACTTGGTGTTGGGGATCCATCAAAAATAGAGATTTTAGGAGAAAAATTAGAGAATGTTAAGAGAAGATTCAAATTTGCCACATGTGAAATAATTGAGCCACACTTCCCAAATACAGTAGTAATTGATGGAGCCACCTGTAGAACATGTAAAGCATGGATAAAATTCACATTATACATGCTTAAAGACACAGAATTCTTTGAAGAAATCAAAAATATGAATAAAAGGTTATACTTCTTTGTTGGTTTAAATACACCAATACCGCAAACCATAGATGAGCTTAAAAGGATGAGTGAAGATGGATTAATAATAGTGTTTGGTGAATGTGCAGTATCAACATCCGCTAGAGAGATCTATTGGCTTCTAACTCAAGGACCATTAAAAGATAAAGTTTTAATGGTATATGGATGCCCACCATTTGCAGTTTCACATT
>JAWBOZ010000140.1:1563-3003 GCA_038825625.1 Methanomethylicia archaeon
CAGAAATAAGGATTAAAATGGGTTTGGAAATTGGCGAAAGGGAGAAGGAAGCATTCAAATATGTTCCCACATAAATGTGGTGGATTCAATGGAAGAAGCATCAAAATTGATTGAGAAATGGTTGAAGGCTGAAGAATTCTTAATCGTAGGAAAATCTATAGAGAGAGTAGATGCCATAGATAAAGTTACTGGAAAGGCAAAATTCATGGAAGACCACCATGTTCCAAAAATGTTATATGTAAAATTGGTTACAAGCAGTGAACCACATGCAAAAATATTAAAAATAAATTATGAAAAAGCCATAAAGATTCCAGGAGTAGTAAGAGTTATAACTTCAAGAGATATTACTGGAGAAAATCAGGTTGGATACGCATTACCAGATCAACCCCTAATAGCCGATGGAAAAGTTAGATATCATGGGGAGCCAATAGCATTAGTGGCAGCAGAAATACCTGAATCAGCCATAAGAGGAGCCATGGAAGTATATGTAGAATACGAAAAACTACCAGCAATACTAGACCCTATGGAAGCAATGAATAGGAGAGATATACTTGTACATGAAAATAAAGAAAGCAATATAGCATTCACAGCAAAAGTTCGAAGGGGAAATGTAAAAATTGGATTCGATAAATCAGATATAATAATTGAGAATAATTATAGAACACAACATCAAGAACACCTATATCTAGAAACTGAGGGAGCATTAGCCATACCGGAGAGAGGTGGTGAATACACCATACTCTCATGCGCACAATACCCACATTTAGCGCAAGCAATAACTGCAAGAGTTCTAGGAATACCTACAAGTAAAATAAGAATAGTTCAGCCATTCATAGGTGGAGGTTTCGGTGGGAAAGACGATACAGGTCCACTGGTAACAGCGCAAGCAGCATTAGTATCGTATTTAACCGGTAGACCTGCCTTGCTAATTTATTCTAGAGATGAATCTTTTAAAGTACATTGTAAACGTGAACAATCAATAATAAGGTACAAGTCTGGAGCAACTATTGATGGAAAATTAATGGCTATAGATGTGGATATAATAATGGATTCAGGAGCATATGCCAATAGGGGGCCATTCATACTTTGGAGAGCCACAATGCATGCCTCAGGACCATACCAAGTGGAATATGCTAAGGTTGATGGATATTGTGTCTATACAAATAAAGTTTATCAAGGATCTTTTAGAGGATTTGGAAACCCAGACATACAATTTGCAGCGGAAGCACAAATGGATGAATTGGCTAGAAAACTTGGAATAGACCCGATAGACTTTAGATTGAAGAATATCCTAAAACCTGGCTCAACCACAATAACTGGACAAGTATTGGAGGAATCTGTGGGCATTGGAGAAGCGTTAAGACTTGTAGCTGAAAAAGCTGATTGGTGGAATAAAAGGAAAATGTATGAAGCAATGAAGGGTAGGTATCGTAAAGGTAT
>JAWBOZ010000141.1:0-3000 GCA_038825625.1 Methanomethylicia archaeon
CTGAAAAGTTACACTGATTCAACCCCAATCTCCCACTCATGTTGTATGTGTTATATATCCAGTTGATGGTGGATCCTGTTCCTGTGAGAGCTGTGAGATTCTTGAAATTCACATTACAATTATTCACAACCAAACTCCTCCCACTATCCAATAAGAAAATATCATGTTGAGCATTGTTCCCCCCACCACATATTCTATGAACCCCCATCCCTGTAAGCACCCTAGGTGCATTAATACAGTTCTCCCCAAGGGGAAAATTAGGTGATCTCCTGTGAACATATGCAAATCCCACCCTATTATCCCAGTGAACTAGAGGGATCACAAAGTGATGATCTCCACCACTATCCCCAGTAAAAGTTCTAAATGTTCCATCTAACCAGTGAGTTATGTTCACTTGCATATAATTCCCACTAATAAATACACTTATGTTAGTGGTTTTATCAGCACATAGATCAGCATATGATGGAATGAGTAAGAGGATAAGGAAAAGAGGAGCATACATCATTCTTTACCACCCATTCCTTCTCTAACAACCCACAATCCCAAGCTAGATAGGGCAAACATAAGGAGGAATATGAGAAACAGATTCTGTAAAAGATATGTGAAGAGTGGCATAGAAGATAAACCAGATGGAAGAGGAAAGAGGTAAGAGAAAATGAGGAAACTCAGGAAATCAAATACCTGGTTAATGCTGGGAGAATTGAATACTAAGAATAGCCCCCCTGCCAACACTATTAATAAAACAATTACATCAAACATATTTACAACTATGCTTAGAGGAATGTTGTAAATTGTATAACTCATGTTAACATTTGTTGTAAATAATTCAAATACAACATACAGAACATGAAATAAGAAGAATAATGCTGTAAACACCATCCTAACCACCCTCAACTTTAGTTAGCTGCTTAATAGAAAACATAATTGCATTCCACAATAACCATCCCCACCCAACCACCCCAACAAGAATCTCCTGAACAGCCCTAAAGAAGAATTCCAAAGAAGCTTTATCTAACACCCTGATTGTGGAATTGTCTAAACAGGTATCCCCAACATATTGAGAACAATGTGTATAGGAAATACCATTAACTCCAACCACACTCCAGAAATCAACAATTATTCCAACAACAAAGAAGATAAAAACCTCAAATAGAATAAGAGCTGCCTTAGTTATAGGATGTGATGGAGCATGCAATGAATATAGAATAGAACCTAGAGTGAACAGCATGCCCCATCACCAATCACCAGGGGTATTTTACCTAGATCTGAACAGACCAAACAGGGCTGCTAATGCTGGTGTGAGGATGCTTAGGAATATTACCAGAGCAACCATCAATCCAACTGGTAATCCTGCTAGAGTTAGGTTCCAAGAGAATTCTAAAGCTTCAGCTATTTTTATTAGAATGAACAATAGTATTACTGCTGCTATCACTCCAACTATGTTGCCTACCATTTTTTCTCACCTACCTATATATTATTACCCACAAAGAAGAGAAGATGAATATTAAAAAGTTGGTGAAAACATGCAAAAAATAAAACAATTTGTGGTTGCTTTCATTTCAAACCTGGGAGAGGGGGATAAAGAAAAGTTTTTAAAACTTTTGAAAGAACAGCTAAGGAAACATAGGGATGAAAGGTTTGAAAGATTTTTAATTGAAAGGGGAAAAACTTTAGAAAATTTTCAAATAGATGATTTGAATGAATACCTTAGAGGTGATCACTGATGGAATGGATATATGCATTATTGGCAATACCCCCTCTTATTGCTTTGTATTTTTTAGCTAAGAAGGCACAGGAGGTATTATCTATAAAGAAGGTTTATGTGGTTGATATAGGTACTGGTGGTGTTATTGATATAGGATTGAAGGCAAGAGGGGATGATATAATAAGAGAAGGGGAGGTTATTGGAAAACTTTCAAATTATGTATATACAAAAATTGGGGGGAATTATTACATATTTACTGCTGTAATCAATCAAAAACCATTCCCTATAAAGTTTGTTGCTGTTGATGCAGATTATGTGTATGCTGCTTTAGATAAACAGGCAACAGATAGAGCCATCTTAAATTATCTAGATGATCAGCTGAGAGCAATAGAGGAGTTAAGGAGAAGATCCCCAATAGAAAAGATCTTGGATAATGGGGAGTTGGTTGTATTTGCATTGCTGGTATTTTTATCTAGTGTGATGATAGTTGGCCCTGGGATATACTTAACAGCACTACATCTGGATGCTTTATCAACATCACTAGAGAAGGTTGTTGAATATATCTATTCAAAGAATGATACAATCACAGGGGTGGAGATATATGGATAAGGAGCTGGTTGAGAAGATAAATGTGTTATTAGATAGTTTAGGATTGAGTAATGATCCAGAGAGTGAAAGAATAAAGAAATGGATAATTGCTGAATTGAATACATTGTTTAGAAAAGAGGTGAAAACTGGGCAGATATACAAAGATCAGTATAAGGTGTTGGCCCTGGGGATGCTAAAACAATTGAAGAATACCAGTGATGAAGTATACAGAAGATATTCTATACCAACTTTATTTATATTGTTTAGTGTATTGTATCCTTCATTGGGGGCACAGGAGAGGGAGTTAGAAATCCTAAGAATAAAAAACCAACCTCCAACTCCCCCTCAGCCTCCCAACATTATTAATAAGTGATGTTTGGTGATAAACATGGTTAAAACAACTGTATCTCCTCTGGAAATTGTGATGCAAACACATTATCAGATGTTACAAGAGGCAATAATGAAGTTTAGTTCAGAAGGGAATATAACTCCTCTGAAAGGTTACTATCTAATGTTAAAAGCATTAGCAAAATACAATGGATCATATGATCCTTCAAAACCAATAGAGGAGCAATACTTGGAAATTATGGAACAAATTGGGGAAATGTATAGGAAATTACAATTGGTTCCTGTATTAAAGCTTAAACACAAAACAATGCTGAAGGGGATCATTGATGAGGATTAGTTTTGATGATATAGTTAGTATA
>JAWBOZ010000142.1:0-2989 GCA_038825625.1 Methanomethylicia archaeon
GCTCATAAAATCGCAGAACTAGCTGAAAAATTGGTAAAGATACTCCCAATGAATGGTGAGAAGAAGATATTCTACTGTACAAGTGGAGCTGAGGCCATAGAAGGATCAATAAAATTGATGAGGAAATACATGCTTAAAATTGCCAATAAAACTGGATTTGAAATAGTAACGTTGAGATACAGTTTCCATGGAAGAACACATTTAACCACAACCCTAACTGGGCAAAGCAAGTATAAGAAGGGTATGGCATCAGTAGTTTCAATACCTGGAGTAAAAATTGCTCCAGCACCATACTGTTATAGATGCCCATTCAAAAAGGAATACCCAGACTGCAACCTACTATGCGCAAAATACATTGAGGATGTAATAAAATATGAAACATCCACAGATATAGGAGCATTCATAGCTGAACCAATACTTGGAGAGGGGGGAATAATAGTTCCGCCAAAAGATTACTTCAAAGAAGTAGTTAAGATAATTAAGGATTATGGTGGATTATTCATAGTGGATGAAGTTCAAACGGGATTTGCAAGAACAGGTAAAATGTTTGGAATAGAAAACTATGAGGTTGAACCAGATATAGTTGCCATGGCAAAGGGATTAACAAGTGGACTACCACTAGGAGCCATAGGTGCAAAAGCAGAAGTGGCAGACGCCTTCGAACCTGGAGACCACTCATCCACATGGGGTCCAAACATAGTATCATGTGCAGCAGCCAGTGCAGTAATAGATGTAATAATAAATGAAAGGGTTCATGAAAAGGTAAATGAACTTGCAAAAACATTAATGGATGGGCTAAAAGAATTATACAACAAACACAAATTAATTGGAGAGGTTAGAGGATTAGGATTAATGATAGGAGTAGAACTGGTTAAAGATAGAAATACAAAAACACCAGCAATTGAAGAAGCATTAAAAGTTAGAGAATACATGCGTGAAATGGGATTTCTAATAGGTGCTGGAGGAGCCTATGGATCAACATTAAGAATAGAACCGCCACTAATGATAACAAATGAACAAATAGAAAGAGCAATAAAAGCACTAGATCAAGCACTAAACAAAATACAATAAAATCAGAATACAGCTTTAAACCTCCATAAATAAATTTTTTCTAAACATCAAGGTAAAGGGTTTGGGAAAACTGAAACATAACTTCATATAGGAAGATTTCTCTAAAAAACTAAAGTGGTCTTATATAGACCAATATTATTTATAAACTGGTCTAATATAGACTTATATTAGTGATTATTTTGAGGATTGAGGATTTTAAACATGTAATTACTGAGTGGCTTCATCAAGGAATCCCTGAAGTTAGAATTAGGGAAATGATTTTACCATTGAATTCAAATCTTATAGTTGCTGTTACTGGTGGTAGAAGAACTGGTAAGACATACCTCCTCTTCCTAACCATTAAGAGAATTATTGATAATGGCATGGCCAGTTTAGATGAAATTCTATATGTTGATTTTGAACATATTAGATTGAAAGGTGTTACCGCATCTGACATGGATGATATGCTTACTGCATTCTATGAGCTTACTGGAAAAAAGCCTAAATACATATTCCTTGATGAAATACAGGTTTTAAAGGAGTATGGAGGATGGTTTAGGAAGAGGCTTGACGCTAGGATATACATATCGGGATCTTCATCTCTCTTAACTCCAAAGAGAATAGCTGAAGAATTGAGGGGTAGATGTATTAGTTATGAAGTCTATCCACTTTCATTTAAAGAATACCTATCATTCTTAGGATACAACATAAAACCTGAAATACTCATATATAGTGAAGAAAGGGGGAAGATACTAGCTCTATTAAGAGATTACCTTTATTATGGAGGATATCCAGCAGTTGCACTTGAAGATGATAAGAAACGTATAATAAGAGCATATTTTGATTCTGTAATGGTTAGAGATCTTGGGGGAACACCTTTAGCAGAAGCCTTTATACTATACCTCATATCAAACTATTCACAACTAATAACTATAAATAGGGTGTATAGTTATCTTCGCTCTCTAGGATTTTCAGTGGGTAAAGAGAAGGTTATAGAAATATTTAAAAGGGCTGAAGAAGCTTACTTCGCATTTACAGTTGAAATATTTCAAAGGAGTGAAAGAAGGAGGAAAGCGAATCCAAAGAAACTATATATAATAGATACAGGGTATCCCACAGCACTAGGATATGAATTCTCTATATCAAAGGCTATGGAGAATACAGTATACATAGAGCTTTTAAGAAGAGGGAGGAGTGAAATATATTACTGGAAAGAATATGGGAAGAGTATTGGGGCGGAAGTAGATTTTGTGGTAAGTAAAAATTTTGAAGTAGAAGAGCTAATACAGGTAACTTACGCAGAAGATATGATAATAGAAAGAGAGATAAAGGCGCTAAAAAAGGCGCAAAAAGAATTGAAACCAAAGAAAACTACAATATTAACATGGAATTATAAAGGGAAGATAGATGATATAGAAGCTATACCGCTATGGTACTGGCTACTAACATAGATCCGAAGAATAATATTCAATCTGTTAAGTCTATGAAAAGTTTCCTAAAATCAAATAATATGAATGATGTTATAAGGGATGTAATGCGATGAAAAATCCCCCTTTTCCATGTTAAAAGAAAATGTTATATTTTTGAAAAAGATAATTTTGTTTGAGTGGTTATTTTGAATAATGGTTTTTCTGGTAAGATTTTAAGAGTTGATTTATCTGCAGGAACATTAAAAACTGAGCCTACATCTGAAGATGTTGCTAAGAAATATTTGGGCGGTAAAGGATATGCAGTATATTTACTTTACCATTATTTAAAGGAATATAAAACTAAAGGATTCCCTCCCTCTCAAATTGATCCTTTAGGTCCAGAAAATATTTTGATCTTTGCCACAGGACCTGGTACCGGTGTTCCCGGTTTTCCATCTTCAGGTAGATATCACGTTATGGCTCTTAAATCTCCACTTACTGGATCTATTGGGAGCGCCAATTCTGGTGGT
>JAWBOZ010000143.1:0-1473 GCA_038825625.1 Methanomethylicia archaeon
TACTAAGTCAACATACAGAAGAAATATTAACAAAGGTACTTGGATACGAAAAAGAAAGGATATTGGAATTAAGGAGGATGGGAGCAATATAAACTATCTACGACGCAAAACTACCACAACTATGATGGCGATGGCTAAACCAATTACAACCATATACATCCATGTTGGGAAAGCTTGCGGAGGAGCTTCAGCCACATAATAAACGGTGAGAGTGATATCAGATTTTAGAGAGATAGTCCTTGAAGTCCCGCTAAAACCATCACTCCATTTATCAAATATGTACTTTACACCACCAACAACAGCTTCCCTTGGAAAGCTAATGGTATAGTTACCAGATTTCAGTGTAGTGGAAAACTTAGTGTTATAAGTTGAAGTTCCAAGTGTAAACTGAATACCACTTATTGGGGAGGAATCAATAATTAAATTATAATATTTGGGAACTTCCACAATAAAAGTTTCATTGAGATATCTACTATTACCCATGAAATCCTCCGCAATAATTGAATAAGTAACATTTAAAACATTGCTTGGCAATGCCAATTTATATTCATAACTCAATTTATCATAAGAATAGTATATGGAATCCTTATTGACGATAAGTTTTGGAGTAATATCACTTAAAATATACCAATCACTCTTAGAACCATCACTAAATGTGAATTTATACATTAGTCCAACCCTCTTTACACCAACCCCAACATCAGTGGCATTAATATTAAACAAAAGTTCACTACCACTTTTAATGACGTTTGCATGTATTGATGGTAAAATTTTATCTTCAAATGAGGTTAATGTAATATGGTAACCGCTACTGGCAGGGATATTAGCTCTGAATTGAACAAGATACTTATCGCCTAAATTTATTACTGAATAATTGGATGGCGTAGATGGATAGAATTTATAGTTGTTAAACGGAATAGAACCATTAACAATAAATTCAATCAATGGACTTATACCAGCATCAAGACCATTATAAACCTTTATTGAGGAAGCATTTGAAGAACCATCATTTCTAGGCGTGTAATAGTATGATAACACACCAATCGGATATGCTGAGGGAGAATCTTGAGGAGCCTTACCACCCCTACTAAGAACATTAATTACACCAGCATCACTTACATTAATTAATCTATAGGACCAATAAACACCTGCAGGGAGGGAGCCGCCTGCAGGAGCCATGGTTTCAAAGATATACTTATTGTTATATATGTTGAATTGCTCTCTATGAATATGTCCCGCAAGCACTAAATCGACATCATACTGCTCCACAAGTCTAAGGAAATTGGATGCAGCATTAAGATTACTATCCCAACTATAATACAAATGGCTTCTAAGGGCATTAATATTCTGCCAAGAACCAGTTCCCGCCAGCGCCATCGCTTTGGCTGAAAAAGCCGTGGCTGAAGCCGCGGAGCGGGAGTCGAAGGCCGAATTCGAGTGGAATTCGCTCGAGATGGCCCGTTCAGCAACCCG
>JAWBOZ010000143.1:1483-2937 GCA_038825625.1 Methanomethylicia archaeon
GGTGATGGATTAAGAGTATTGTAACATCATTTATGTTAATAGTCTTCAAAACTTCCTCAGCCCATTTCAATTGTAAATCATCCACATAACCGGATTCACGTGTATCCATAGCTATGAAGTTAAATTTACCAAAACTTAGATTCCAATATATTGGGCCACAATATTTCTGGTAGTTGGCGGCATCATCACCTGAATGATCATGATTACCAGGTAAAACAAGTATTGGAATTTTTGATGAACCATTAAAAATTATAGACCAAGCATATCTCCAGGCTGAGGCAATAGTACCAATATCAACAAAATCTCCAGTAATTATGATAATGTCTGGTCGAATAAGATTTAATTCATATATAGCTCTAGCAATAACATCAGCACCATATGGCAAGTGAAGATCACTTAAATGTGCAATCAATAGGTATTTGGGATAATCTTTGAAAACATATACAGACTTTGATTGAGTATAAACATAAGTTACACCATCACTACTGTAAGATATTTTAAGCGAGTAAAGTCCTAGAACAGTGTTGGGAGGAACATTTAAATAGAATGTCCAAAGTCCACTAGTTGAATTATAAAAACTATTGGAATAGGTAATATTGTAGTTGGCTAAATCTGAAAATATTGAAAACCTCCAGTTAGCAGCGGAAGCCGGTGCTTTAATAACAACTTTGAATAAACCATTTAAAGTGCATAGGGCTGGTAATGATGGTAATGGATACTTAATTGGATCAGTAACAACCACCAATTGGGATACAGCGATGGAAGAGAGAATGTTTATGCAGAGAATTAACGCCAACAAGGATGTCAATAATCCATTAGAATATCTATTGTTAAAACTAGCCATAACAAATCAAAAATACTTATACCCAAAGAACACTTAAAACTTACCCAATATATTTATGAAAATTCAGTGTATGGTATTATCATCACTTTATCTCTTGATATTGCAACCTTAATTGGGCTATTAACATTGAGATTTACTTCAGTATTCAAAGTCACCAATATATCATTATCTCCAACCCTAATTTTAACCTCATTATATGAGCCAAGGAAAGATACCTGTTTAACATATCCAAGGAAAACATTATCTAAACTGGAAGCTTCCATTCTAAAGTTTTCTGGTCTAAAAATACATGCAACCATATCACCAATCTTAAAACTTAGATCATCTTGAGATGGAACACCCCATACAATCATATCACCACATTTAACAGCCACATAACCATTTTCAACCGATTGAACCTCACCCTTCAATAATGTACATTTACCAATAAAGGAAGCTATGTAAAGATTCTTTGGTCTATTATAAATTTCCATGGGTGAATCAACCTGCAATATTTTACCATTATTCATAACTGCAACCCTATCTGAGAGAATTAAAGCTTCATCTTGATCATGAGTAACATATATTGTGGTTATATTAAGCCTCCTTTGCAGAGATTTTAATTCACCAC
>JAWBOZ010000144.1:0-2935 GCA_038825625.1 Methanomethylicia archaeon
AGAAATCCCCCTACACTTCTCAAAAAATAACATAGCATACCTCAGACTACATGGACTTGGAAAAAGAATGTACAATTACAAATTCACAGATGAAGACCTTCAAAAATTAAAGAATATCATAAAAGGGTTAAATGTGTCAGAGTGCTACACATTATTCAACAATATATACATGTATGATGATGCAAAAAGATTCATGCAATTAATGGAAAACTAAAATTACAAAGGAGGAGAACAATGAATTTACACCATTAAACTCCCATAACACTATAAATTAAGTTTATGAGGTTATCACTCCTCTTCCAATCAATTAAAATACATTTCACACCCAAACCCTAACACCTCAATATATTCCTTTTAGAATCATCTACCAATACTATCCCTCTACAAGTTCTAACACTTATATTATAGAATGGAAAAATGTTTAAAAATTTGAGTTTAACTTTCATGTGTAAATACGTATCCTATGTTTGCTCCGCTCTGAACCACTTGTAATCCTCCACTAGTCCCTAGAGATTGACCGCATGGATAAGCCCATATATACCCATCCACAGGTATTCTAACTTCTTCAACTATATCACCATATAGATCGTAGATTTGCGATACCACTTCATCCTTCCTAATGAATTCTCCAGGCTTCTTCAAAAACCTTATAACCCCACCCCTATTAGCCCTCAAAACACCATAAAACCTATTCACGCCAGGTATTATTATAATGTCCTTTTGAGGTTCAATAGCGCCATCAATCATTTCAAACTCCCTCATAACATTCAATACACCCCTAACACCAGCACTAGTTGAAGGCTCGGAGATCCATCTACCATCAATAAGCTCAAACAATACTACTGGAATATTATGCTTATATGCTAAGTTTTCCAATGTTGGTGGAGCACCCTCAGGAGGAGCCTCCTCAGAAACTATAGTTGTCACGCCAATAGCCTTAGCCATCCTCCAAACCATATCCCTAGTATTCGGATTGGAAACATTAATCCACTGATAAATCAATGAATCAGGCCTAGTGTTACAATGAATATTAATTATTAAATTGCTTTTACACCAAGCTTCACTCCACAATGCATATGCAAGTCTCTCAGTAGTATTACCATAAGGTCTATCAGCCCTAACACTACCAACATCCAAGTCGTCAACCCAAGACAAATACTTATGATGCATAAAAGCTAGAGGATTACCTACAGGAATACCGATAACAGTCCCCCGAAGTATCTCAGGCTTTACAATCTCCCTCATAACCCTACGAATAACCTCAATACCTTGAATCTCAATACCATGCTGAGTAGACATCAATAAAAGTGTAGGACCATCCATAACACCATTCAAAACCATAATTGGAATATCAATGCAAACACCATTAGCAAGTTCAACACCCCTAATAAAACCCTTACCAAATCCACCTCTACCAACCCTGACACTACCAACACATAAAGGTTCAGGCATGAAATAAACTATAAGAAAACCAAAATATAAAGATGAACAAACTCTTTAAAAAAGTTTAATGCTTCATATTAAATGTACACAACTTTGAATCATTATTTATGACTATAGCAGTCATCATAGCTCATATTCAGTTTCATTTTGCAACTACAAGAACCTTAATCATCATAATACCTATAAACTTTAGCGAACTCTTAAACACTTTAAACGTTACCCATATGTATATTTTAAGAAATTTCTCCAATAGAATTTAATATTCTTAATTTCCAAAATCAATGATCAAAATACAAAGGAAAATTAAATAAAGTTACTTAAAAAGGGTCCATGTTTAAGCTATTAAAAGTTTCAATATATACACAGCCTTTTTATATAGTTCTCTTATTTGAAATTTTTCTACAAACTTTTTGAGATCCTTATATCTTTCTGTAGAACTAATGTATCCGGCCCACATTTTTACTCCAGATTTAGGGGATTTCAACATCGTTAATAGGCATCTTCCAATAGCATACACACCCCAATACCCCAATGCCCTCATACCTTTACCCCATAAATACGCTTTTCTTGAACTAATCTCCGTTTTTCTCAAAAGCTTAAATTTTATTTCTGGATATACTTTCACCATAAAATTATCTTTTAATGCTCTCCATACAACCCAAGATTCAAAACCATAATTATATGGATACCTAAAACCTATACTTTTAAACCATTCAGTTTGTATGACCCTGCCAGCCCCTCTAACACCAAACTCACTTGTCCTCTCTCCCTCAGCAACACCAGAAGCTATCACCACGCTATCCAACGATGCTCTTCTAATTAACTTTTCAAAATACTCTTTTGGATAAATGCAATCTGCCCCCGAAATAGCTATGTAATCACAGTCTTCCACTTCTCTAAACCCCCTATTAAATAAATATGCCATATAGGGGGTTCCTGTTATAGGTTCCCTTGATCTTCTTTCAATTCTCAATACCGTAGCTCCTAAACTTTTAGCTATTCCCCCAGTCCCATCAATACTTGAATCATCTATAACAATAATCTTTGATGGTGGTATGGTTTGAGACTTTAAGCTTAAAATAGTTCTACTAATCATTTCTTTCTCATTTCTAGCAGGGATTACAACACAATATTTCACCATACCCATTACCTTACAACTTTCTCATATAACTCTATGTATTTTAAGAACTGAAACTTACTCTTATGTTCCAACAAAAATTTCTCATAAACTTTATTCAAAGTTTTAATTCTTAAAAACGTAAGTATAAGGTTAAAAATTTTCACCAAATATACATTTCCATCCCATATACCGATGCTCTTCCAAAAATATTCTGGATGTGTAAGTACTGTAGCATATCCTTCATTAAGAATTTTCCTGTATAAATCCCTTTTAAAAATATCATATCCTCCTCTTAAACCATACTTCCTAATATAATAAATATCAAGAGATAAATGTGTATTAAAAACAAAGGTTTTATAAAGACTTCCTCTC
>JAWBOZ010000145.1:0-2918 GCA_038825625.1 Methanomethylicia archaeon
GAACAATAATTCCATTATACATGAGGAAGCCCATGGGCTTAAACGAACTGCAAAAAACGATATTAATGGAGTTTGGAATCAAAATTGAAAGGGAAAATTTAGAAGCAATCATAAAAATACTTGAAGAAGCAAAAATTGTGGAAAAAATTAAATAAACAAACTTTATTTTTTAAATTTTAAAAAAGATTCATCTGCATATACTCCAAGGATTCTACCGAAATACAATGTATGATAATTGCCAGATGGATAAACATTTTCTTCAATAGTTTTCTCTAAGCTTCCAGGAGTAACTTCAGATTTAAATGAAACCCTACACTCATAGTGTATTGGACATTGAGCAATATATGGTACAGAAATATTATAACTTGGAACAACAGTTAAACCAAGATCCTTAAATTTATCACGATCCCTACCAGAATAAGTCCCACAATACTCCAAAACGCTCTCCATACCATCACTAGGAACATTAACAGTAAATTCCCCACGTTCTTCAAGCAACTTATAAGTATACCTAGACTTCCTCACAGCAACTATAAAAAACGGTTCCCTCCACATTCTACCAATAAGACCCCAACCAATAGTCATAACATTTGGAATACTGTTAAAACCCATAGAAACAAGTAGAAGACCACCACTATTCATCTTACTAATAGTTTCATCAATAAACCCATAATGCTCCACAGCAACCCTAACCATAAAGGTCAAAAATAATATAAACTTTAAAGATAAAACATTTACGAAAAAAATTATTAATTTGAAATTAAGATTTTCTACGCTTATAAACATCGAATACTATCAATAACACTGCAATTATCAATAGTACGTTTTGAGGATATTTTGCCAAAAATGCTGCACGTTCAATTGTGAAAATCTGATTAGCATACAATGTTGCACCAAAGGTTGACCCGAAAGCCAACATCATACTCCACCTACCAATCCTAGCTAAACCACCCATCCATCCTCTATGCTCAATAGTAAATGTAAAGTAGCTTACAGTAGCAATACAAGAAATTGCAGCAATAATATGATTAACCAGATCCATAGCAGACAATTCTGAAAACTTAACACCCAAACCCATAATTTGCCCTATAATCATAACTGGAATAGCTCTACTCACAGCATAACCAGAACCTGCACCAGCAATAGCAGCCATAGCCCACCTACTCAAAAATAGATACTTCTTAGAATATATGGTGTAAAGCAGTAATCCTAGGATCGCAGGTATTATGAGCCAAAATTTACCTTGAATTAAAGGCTGAAGCCAAATACGATTTAGAGTAGATAAAGAAATATATAATGTATAACCCATACCAAAACCAACCATAAGAACCTCGGCAACTCTATAAAATACATTTTCTCTATAAAGTAGGCTCCAAGCCATTAAAGTTAATGCACCAACAACAAGTGGAGTAATAAACTCGCTCATATTCATCCACCCCTAAGCTTCTTCTTTAAATAACCATAATTCGCCACAATAGTCAATACAACACCTAAGGAAACTGTTAGAGATGCAGCATCCATAAAAGCAGTGGCCTCACCCTTAATCCCCATAAGCTGCTCATATTCAGCAGCACCCCTACTACCCCTAATAAGCGAATACAATTGACCAGTATTTATATAGGGCATAACTTGCGGAACAATATCTGAAGATAAAACACCAATAATACTTCCAACCTTACCATAAAACTGCCTCATCCATGGATCAACCCAGGTAAGACAAGCAAAAATGTAAATCTTGAAATCACTGATCGTATTAAAAGCTCCCATTATAGGCATGGTAGCTGTGGGGCTACCATAATAATCCCTCTCAAACATTTTCGGATTAGAAACAAAAGCAGCCATACCAGTCTCGAAACCAGGGATATAACCTAAAACAACATAATCAGTACCGTAAACAGCACCCTTCAAATCAATCTCTCCAAGAATCCTATGAGCTATTGCAGGGCCATTAGGATCGAAAGCTATTATAACAATTTTAGCACGTTTAATGAATAAATGCTGCATAACATCCCTCATAGCTATACCAAGTTCAACCCATTCACCAGGGGTAAAATCAAAGCTTATTAAAACTAGGTCTCCAGGCTTCAAAGCTTCAATCGCATAATAAGTCTTATTAGTTAAATAGAATTGTGGTAGTGGTATTCCTATAGGTGCAAAAGCTGGTAGAAATGTTAGAAATAAGACAACTAAGAATATTATTTGCCTATCATATTTAGATAAGAAGATACTCCACTCCACATCCCTCACCCCGTATAGGCTCTCTCATAACCTAACAAAACTCTAATTGCAATTGCAATTGTACCTAGAGCCACACCAATTATAACACCTCTACTAGCACCCATATTTGGAACATCAAGTATCCAGTTAGCTATAGTTATAGTCTGTGGTAAAATAGTTTCAAATACTGGAGCATACATCATCATTAGAAATACAGCTGCAAAAGCAAAGAATGCAGCATCAATATTCCTAATTCTAAATGCTCTATATATAGCGGTATAATTATAGAAGGCTGTGAAACATATTATTGCAATGGAAAGTGGGGTATAAATCTCATTATACAAATAATCTGCAAAGGAAGGCGCAGAATAATATGATATAAATAGCATTAACATTGCAATGAAAAGAATTATACTTACAAAGTATCCTCTACGTTTCTGCATAATAATCTTCCCATGATACATGCATAATGCTATTAAACCTGTACCCAAAGCAAATGTAGCCATTATCAATACCCAATTGGACATTTCAGTATTTGCTTCAGCAAGGAATGGTATATTCAAGTAGTATTGTAGTAGGGAGATAAGGAAGGTTATTGCAAATATTATTAATGGAATTTCCCTACGCCTAATCCAGCTCAACCATCACACCTCCCTCTAAACTTTAAAAATCTTTGAAAGATCAAATCCAAATCCACCAAG
>JAWBOZ010000146.1:0-2897 GCA_038825625.1 Methanomethylicia archaeon
GTTACAAGTTTATTCTCATTTAATTTTTCACCAGCTTCTTGTGCTCTTATTAGATTCCTTAATGGTGCTATATGTTGCATAACTGCATCTGATGCATACTCATAAACCACTCCACAGCAATTCCATCTGTCTAACTCTATGAGTTCAATGTTAAATTCCCTTAGAATGGCTTTTGCAGTTTCCTCATATTCCTTGGCATAATCTTTAACTGAGCATCCTGGATAATAAATTAGCTTCAAACCTTCTCACCCCGTCATCTTCCTTGAAGCTGATATTAATGCTATTTGTGGTAATTCCCCAAGTCTCTTAACCCTTCTAAGATCCAGTGGATACTCATTCCTCCTCTGCATTATTGTTCTAAGAATATTTATTATTCCAGCTGGATCAACATCTCTCGGGCATCTTATGGAGCATGTATTGCATGATGCGCAAACCCATATGGTTTTTGATCTCAATACTTCTTGCATATCCATTTGAACCATTCTTATAATTTGATGTGGAGGTATATCCATATCTCTTATCATTGGGCAGCTTCCACTGCACATTCCACATTGATAACATAGGTATGGATTCTTACCACTTAATTCATATACCAACTGTGATAATCCTCTAAACATTTATCCCACCTCAAATCTTTATCTTCTCCCTCTCAACCCTCTTTATTGGTCCAAGCCTTTCAACTATTGATACTAAGTCTTCTAAATCTTTTACTAATCTTTCAGCCATATCTACGGCTATTGTATCAAATTTTAATCTTCTTGCATCAATCCTATATTTCCTCATAAGATTTCTGGTTTCCCTCATTACATCATTTATTACATCTAAAATTTTTGGATGATATGGTGATGCTCCTTGTAGGCAGTCTCCAATGAATATTCCGTCGGCTCCAAGTTTAAATGCACTTAACAATATTTTTGGTGTGAGTCTACTGGAGCTTGGGATACTTATAATCCTAACTTTATCATTATATGTTAATCTACTTGTTCCAGCTAGATCTGCAGCTCTATATGTACATGAATCATCAAAGAATGCTAATATCTTAGTTTCATCTTCACCCTTAATCTTTAAGATGCTTTCCATTTGATTCAATAATTGTTTCTCTGTATAATGTTTTAATTCTATTGCTCCTTGCGGGCAATATGGTATACAGCTTCCACAACCTGCACATAGCGCTTCGCTTATAAATGCTTTCCCATTAATCATGCTTATGGCTCCAAGTGGACATTTATCCACACATAATCCACATCCATTACACAGTTCATTTATAACAAATGCTTTTATTGGCTCCACAAGTATTTTACCTTGACTTATGAGTCTAAGAGTTCTTCCAGCAGCTGCACTTGCTTGAGCTACAGTATCTACAATATCCTTTGGGCCCTGTACACATCCACATATAAATATTCCCTCCCTCAATGTATCCACCGGTCTATATTTTGGATGAGCCTCCAGTAGGAATCCATCTGGACCTATATTTAATTTAAGCTTTTTTGCTAAATCCTCTAAACCCTTTGGGGGAACTAATCCTACAGATAATACCACCAGATCAAATTCATCTTCAAATATCTTTCCAGTTAATGTATCCTCTGCTTTAACAATTAACTTATTTGTCACGGGATCTTCTATAACTTCACCAACCTTCCCCCTCACAAATTTTATACCCATATCTTGTGCTCTCATATAATATTCTTCAAATCCCTTTCCATAAGCCCTTATATCTATATAAAACAAGTAGATATCCCTCGTTATGTCTTGCCTCTTCAGAGTCATCGCTTGCTTAATTGTATACATACAGCATACTCTTGAGCATCCTGGTCTACCTATTTGTTCATCTCTTGAACCTACACAGTGTATGAAGGCTATCTTCCTAGCTAACTCTCCATCAGATAATCTTATAACCTTGCCTGTGGTCGGTCCTACAGGCATAACCATTCTTTCCAATTGTGGTGCTATTATAACATTCCTATAAACACCATAACCATACTGTTTTAGCTGTGCGGCATCAAATGGTTCATATCCTGTGGCAATAACTATTGCATCAACATTAATATCCATCACTTTCTCTTTATCATTGAAACTGATTGCTTTTTGTGGGCATATCCTCTCACATACCCTACATATACCCTTAGTTAGGTAGAGACACGTATTTGGGTCTATTAGGTATTTGTATGGTACAGCCATTTCATGTGGAACATATATTGACCTTCTAAATCTTAGACCATAATTGAATTCGTCTGGAGCTTTTCCAGGGCATTTCTCTGCACATAATCCGCATGCTACACATTTATTCATATCAACATACCTTGGCTTCACCTTTATTTTTACATTGAATTCACCAACACTACCATTAACATCCACAACTTCACTATATGTTAGTAGGGTGATATTTGGGTGGTTGTATACTGAAGCCATTTTTGGTGATAATATGCATAATGAACAATCATCAGTGGGGAATGTATAACTCAGTTGAGCCATTTTACCACCAATGGTGGGCTCCCTTTCTACCAAATACACTTTACATCCGGAATCTGCTAAGTCTAGTGCTGCCTGTATCCCAGCTATCCCACCACCAATTACCAATACCTCATTCCCTACCTTTACCTCCTTTGGTTGTAATGGTTCATTAAGCTTTACTTTCTCTATAGCAGAGAGTATTTGATCTATAGCCTTCCTAGTAGCCCCCTGCGGATTGTTGGAGTGAACCCATGAATCCTGCTCTCTAATATTCACCATCTCCATTAAGTATGGGTTTAACCCTGATTCCTGCACTAATTTCATAAATGTTGGTCCATGAAATTTTGGTGAACATGCTGCTATAACAATTCTATTCAACTTATGATTCCTTACATCTTCTTGTATCACTCTCTGCCCAGCTTCTGAACATACATGCTCATTATCCC
>JAWBOZ010000147.1:0-2878 GCA_038825625.1 Methanomethylicia archaeon
AAATTGCAACTGAGAAGGAGGCTAAAAATGTTGAAGAGCTTAAACAATTCCTAACAGAAAGGGGACATCCACTTTCAAAGAAGATTTTGGAGGCACCAGTAGTAACTGTTGAAAAGGCTGCTGAAGCACCTACAATTTCAGCAACACCACAAATGGAAGCAACAGTGACACTGCCCGAGCTACCCATGACAATGGGTGGATTCAGCTTTATTTTAAAGAATGTTAAGATAAAGGCTGAGAAACTCATAATTAAGAGAATTGAAGAAAGGAAGTGAACCGTATGGGGAAGGAAGCTAGAAAAGAGGGTAACCCTGTAGAGGAAGCCACAATAAATGATCTTCTATCAATGATACTGGAAGCTATAGGCAAAGGTTTCATAGAGTTACATAATGTTGAAATAGATGCCGAAGAATTGGAGATTAAGGTTCAACCAACAGTAAGCAAAATTCTAAAACCAATAGTTGAAAAGAAGGTTGTGGAATTAGCTAAGATAGTATTTGAAGAGCCAAAATTATCTTTCCCAGGGAAAGTTGTGGAGGTAAAAATTGGTGCAACCAAAGGTGAGGGGGGAAGTAGAGATAAAACAATAATATTGGGTGGACATACGTTACCACCATACTATTATTTAACTGGGTATACACCTACACATCCCCCAATCTTTGGTGGCGACGTATTTGATATGAAGATATCATTACCCAGAGCAGTTAGACAAGCCTTTAAAGATGCCTTGGAAAATCCTATGGAGTGGGCTAGAGTATGGGTTAATGAGTATGGAGCTGAAGCCATAAATGTGCACCTAGTAAGTACGGATCCAAGCATAATGGATACGAAGCCTGAGGAATCTGCTAAATTGGTTGAGGAAATGTTGCAGCAAGTGAAGGTACCTATTGTTATTGGTGGAAGTGGTAATCCAGTGAAGGATGTTGAAGTCTTTAGAAAAGTATCTGATGTCGCTGAGGGGGAGAGGATTGTTTTAAATAGTCTCAACCTAGACATGAAGCTTGAGGATATATGTAAATATATTGCGAAGAAGGATACTGTGGTTATAGACTTCTCACCCATGGATCTAGATAAAGCTAGAGAGATAAATAGAAAGGTTTATGATTGGATCCCAAAGGATAGGATAATACTTGACCTAAACATTGGAGGCATAGGTTATGGTACAGAATATGGATTTACAGCCATGGAGAGAGCTAGACTTGCAGCTCTACTGGGAGATGAAGAATTGCAACATCCATTCAATGTTGGAGCTTCAAATGCTTGGGGTGCTAGGGAAGCTTGGGTAACCATGGATCCATACTGGGGCCCTAAGGAGATTAGGGGACCATTATGGGAAACCTTGACATGTATAATATGTCTCCTAGCAGGTGCAGATTACTTCATGAATCTACATCCCACAACGGTGAAAACACTAAAGGAATTGAGGGAACGCATGTTTTCACCACCAAGCCCTATTAATGAGAAGATTATGGATTGGGTTTCATCAAAGATGCCGGTGATGTAAATGCCTTGGAAACCTCCAAACCCCATAGAAATATACAACCTCCTCCCGAAAACCAATTGCGGTAAATGTGGAGAAGCAAACTGCATGGCATTCGCAGTTAAAGTTTCAAATTTAGATATTCCCTTCGAAGAATGCCCACCACTCCTTGAAGAGAAATATTTGAGGAATTATCAGAGGATAAAGACTCTAGTTTCACCACCAGTTAAGGAAATAATTTTGAAGACACCTAAACAAACTGTAAAGATTGGTGGGAAATACGTATTATATAGACATGAGCTGAGATATATGAATCCCACAGCCATAGCCATAGATGTGGATGACTCCATGGATAAGGATACCATAATAAAGAGATTAAAGAGTATTGAAAACTTTACATACGATTATGTTGGACGCCAACTTAAATTGGATCTAATAGCCATTAGATCAACATCAAATGATCCGAAACAATTCATGAAGACAACACAAACAGTTATTGAGAATTCCTCCTCCCCAATAATCCTATGCTCCTATAACCCAAAAATTATTGAAGCAGGTCTCTCCATACTAAGCCAAAGCTACAAACCCCTAATATATGCAGCCACAAAGGATAATTGGAGGGAGATGGCTGAATTGGCAAAGGATTTTAATGCTGCTCTAGCAGTATCAAGCCCAAATGATATGAATTCCCTCATATCAATTGCAAAAACTTTAACTGAGGATTTAGGCGTTGAAGATGTTGCCTTAGATCCTGGATGCTCCATGGATTTAGGAGGCTTATCATATATGATTAGAGCCTATACTCAATTAAGATATAAAGCAATAAATGATGGTTACAAATATTCATCATACCCAATCATAGGAACACCAATATCTGTATGGGCTGGTATGGAAACTGATGTTATGCAGAAGATTTGGTGGGAAACAATTCTTGCCACAATCTTAATGACTAGATATACAGACCTCATAATAATGCATTCCATGGAGGGATGGAGCCTCCTACCATTGGTTATGTGGAGATTCCAATTATACACAGACCCAAGGAAACCTGTGGCTGTAGACCCTGGGGTTAGAGTCATTGGAAACCCAAATGAAATGTCACCTATATTCATAACAAGCAATTACGCATTAACATACAGTATAGTTTCAAATGATATTCAAAAGGGTGGGGTGGATGCATGGCTAATAGTCATAGATACGGAGGGGTTGGCTGTGGACGTCTCTGTGGCAGCTAAAAAGTTTGTGGGAGACAAAGTTGCTGAATTGATAAATCAAAATGATCTTGAAAGTAAAGTGAAGCATAGAATTTTAATATTACCGGGGAAAGCTGCTAGAATCTCAGGTGATTTAGAGGAAATTACAAAATGGAAGGTTGTTGTGGGACCCATGGATTCAAGT
>JAWBOZ010000148.1:0-2754 GCA_038825625.1 Methanomethylicia archaeon
GACAGTTCGGTCTCTATCTGCCACAGGCGTAGGAGACTTGAAGGGGGGCTGGCCCTAGTACGAGAGGACCGGGCTGGGCGGACCTCTGGTGTACCAGCTATTCCGCCAGGAGTAATCGCTGGGTAGTCATGTCCGTAAGCGATAACCGCTGAAAGCATCTAAGCGGGAAGCGCGCCCCAAGATTAGGTCTCCCTCTACCAGAGCAATCTGGTGGATAAGGTCCCAGGTAGACTACCTGGTTGATAGGCCCTGCGTGTAAGACCCGTAAGGGTTTAAGCGGAAGGGTACTAATAGACCGATCGGCTTGGCCATAAATTCATTTTTTTTACTCTTTTGGAGCACTTGTTGAAGCAGGAACTAAAGGAATTCCTTCAGAACCTAAAACAGTAAATTGTAATTTTTTAATTATATTCTTCTTTTTTATTTCAATTTCAAGAATATTTGATTTTTCAACTTTTTTTGTATATACTTTAAATTTAAACCTTCCATTTTCCATTTTTATATTTGAGATTTTCCAATCAGTAGGACCTTTAACTTTAATTTCTATGTTTTCAATTTTTACCTCTTGAAAGTTTTTTCTGAAGGATATTTCAAAAAGTTTTTCTATCCCTGGATAAATTACAGGTTTTCCTCCATAATGAAAAACAACCTGTAAATCACCGATATTTTCAACAGATGAATGAATATCAAAAGTAAGTAAGTTTCTTATTTTTTCATTTTCAAAAAGGAGAGATAAAACATTTTCTGGAATAAAAGAATTATCAGCAAATTCAACTTTTTTTGAATTTTTTTCTATCATTTTTTCACCTACTATTACAGTCCTTTCAGTTAACTCTGTAATTGTAAGAGGTAAACCATCTGTAATGGTTAGTGGCACAGGTGTTATTAAATCACCAATTGGTTTTTTCCATTTATCTGGTATTTTTGAAAAGCCATTTATAATTCCACAAAGGGCTCCTAAGGTTGCACCTGTACAATCAGTGTCATAACCACAATTTACTGCTTTACATAATTTATTTCCAAAATCATTTCCATATAACCAACCAAGAATAATAAATCCATGATTTGGAATTGCATTACAGGCATTATGATGACCAAAGATTGTAGCAATTCTTTCTCTTGCTTGACCCCATTCAAGTCCTTCTTTATAACATCTTACACCTTCTTTTATACATCTTGCAATATGAGAAGAAATTGGAATCATAGAAAGTCCTATATCTATTAAAGTAAATGGGTCATTAATAACAAAAGCAGCACTTTCAACAGAAGCCCAGAACATTTCTCCATAAGTCCCTTCTCCTCCAGCATGATCAAGAGAAGAATCCATCCAAGCAAGATATGCAGCAAGTTCAGGGTCTCCAGGTGCAACACAAGCCCATATTTCACTTCTTATAGGAGAACCCATTTCATCTATATAATAATTTTGGAAAGCACCTGAAATTGGAGGTTTAAGCCCTCTCTTTAAATTATATAGACACCAACTATATTCTGAATACCAGTGTCTATAAAGATATTTTTGCCAGAAATCTACAAAGTCATTTAATTTAGGATTAACTCCTCTTTCTTCAAGCATTTTAAGCCATACAAGTTGAAAATCTAAATCATCGTTTGGAAGTGGTTGATCAAAATTAAAATTGTCAACATCTATTTTTAGTTTAAAGCCAGATTTTTCCCAGTGTGTTTTAACAATTCTTAACCATCTTTTTGTACTTTCTTTATGATAATATTCTAAATTATGTGTAAACTTTTCACCTTCAAAAGGAGCACCAAGAGTTCCTCCTATATTTTTACCTATCCAACATCCTTTTACTTTATCTACATATTCTTTTCTACTCAATTTTATTTTTTTCATAATATATCTCCTTTTTTAATCTTCTCTTTCCCCAAATGGGTCAATATGGACAACTACTTCAGAGTTTTCTATTTCATTTTTCAATTTATCCTGTATAAAAAGTGCTATATCATGTGCCTGTTTTAAAGTTAGATTTTTCTTAACTTCAATATGTAAAGATATGATTTTTTTATTCCCATAATCATGAACTCTTATATCATGAGTACTTAAAACATCTGGATTTGAAAAAATTATGTTCTCTATATTTTTGACTAAATTTTTATCTGGAGCTTCTCCTATAAGAAAACTTGATGTCTTTTTGATTAAATCATAGGCAATCCAGAGTAACAAAAACACCACAAAAATCCCAAAAATCCCATCTAAATGATAAAAACCATATTTCATAAAAATTAAACCAATTCCAACAATAAATGAAGCAATGCCATCCAATCTATGATGCCATCCATCAGCAATTAAAATATCTGAATTTATTTTTTTACCAAGATAAAAAGAAAATCTTGTCATCCATTCTTTAAAAATAGTAGAAAAAAACATAAATAAAATAATAAAAATTCCTGGCTGAATTTTTTGAGGGTTCTTTATTCTTAAAATAGAAATTTTCCCAAGGTCTATACAAGCGAAAATTAAAAGGAAAGATATAATCAAAGTACCAATCTTCTCAATCCTACCATGACCAAATGGATGTTTGCTATCTGGTGGTTTTTTACTTAATTTAAATGAAAAAATAACAACTATTGAAGTTAATACATCTGATAAAGAATGGAATGCCTCACTAATTAATGAAATACTTTTTAAAATGATACCAAATAAAATTTTTATGAAAAAAAGAAACAAATTTCCACTTATACTTATCCATCCTTCTAAATAACCCAAAAATTCTCTTGAAATTTCTTTGTTTTTAG
>JAWBOZ010000149.1:0-2728 GCA_038825625.1 Methanomethylicia archaeon
ATCCTAACCCACCTCGGAATTTTTGGCAAAACCCTAGTTAAAAGTTCCAAAGCATCTTCAGTGGTGAAGGGCTTATACAACCCTTTAACCCAAAGATCATACAAACCTGTACCCTTAACCACAATTGTGGGATAAATCTTCAACATATCAGGCATAAAACTTTTATCACTAAAAATGGTTTCAAAAACCTTCAAGTCCATATCTAAATCGCTACCTGGAAGACCTGGCATAATATGATAACACACCTTAAACCCACAATCCTTAAGTATTCTAGTGGATTCAATACTCTCCTTAACACCATGACCTCTACGAACAAAAGCTAAAACCTCATCAAAAATTGTTTGAACACCTAACTCAACCCTAGTACCACCAAGATGCAGCATCCTATCAGCATGAATCTCCCTACCCCAATCAGGCCTAGTTTCAAAGGTCATACCAACACACCTAATCCTAGCATACTCATTCCTCCTCTGAGCCTCCTCCAAAACAACCTGATTCTCAGATTTATCATTAGGATAATTATTCATAGCCTCCAAACACATGGAAATAAACCACTCCTGATAATCAAGGGGCATAGCTGGGAAAGTTCCACCCATAACAATTAACTCCACCTTTGATGGAACATGACCAAGAGAGCAATATTGATTCAATCTAACCTTAACCTGCATATATGGATCATAATTACATTCCTGAGCCCTCATCAAAGCAGGCTCCCTACCATAATAACTCTGAGGAGTACCATGATCGGGACCACCAGGACAATAAATACATCTACCATGAGGACACCGATAAGGTTTAGACATAACAGCAACAACACTAACTCCTGAAATACTTCTAATAGGCTTCCTAAAACGCTTAAAAAACTTCGGCAACCCTTCATCCATAACAATAAATAAAGATTAAAACAACAATAAAAAGATTTAACGTTAGATACGGATTAAATGAATATAACATGACGAATTTACATCTTAAATAAAATAGCCATATGATTTTCATGGAATATAGTTTTTCTCAAACTTTTACCATATGTGAAAGCTAATTTGAATTTTGAAGATCTACATAACTTAATGAATTCACTTTTAGAGAATAGGTGGTGAAAACGCATAAAAGTCTTTTTACTTGATTTCCATGGAACATATATATCCCCAAACTCTTTAACCCTACCAATAATACGATTAATAATCATTTTAGGAATATATTTAAGGAATCTACCTTGATATAATGCCCAAACACTTAAAACTAAAATCCCAGAATTCTTCAAAACCATATAAATCTCATTCAAAACATTAAGTCTAACATTAAATAATGGTATGTGATGTATTGTTGCTAAACATAATGCATGATTAATGGAATTGGGTTTTAATGGCAGAAAATTTAAATCACACACAACACCACTTACAAATCTATACTTATCACCACCTCTAACCTTAGATAAACATATACTAACCATTCTTCGAGAAACATCCATGGCTAATACTTCACAACCCTCATCAACCAATGCTAAAACATGCCTACCAGAACCACAACCAAAATCAGCTATTAACCCACCAAACCTAGATACAAAATAAATTTCACTCCAAGGTTTAACCCTAGTAACATCAAACTCTTCAGCAATATCATCAAAAACATTCATAACATCCCTCTTAACCCTATTGACATAATCCATAACGATTCCTCACTTTTTAATTTTAGCCTCCTTAAATTTCATAACCATATATGGAACTTCATGATGATCATCAACCCTAGCCAGCACAAGTTTAACATTAAATTTAACCCTCCTACCACAATTAAAACATTGAAAACTCTTAAACCCAGTTTTAATTGCTCTAACATCACCACAATATGGACATTTAACAATCAGATAGCTCATACCATAAACTTAATTATACACATCATATTTAAAGGAAACTGAAGAGAATAATTTAAGGAATATGATTAACATAAGTGATTTTAAGAGAGGATGGTTTAGAAGCCTAGACATAATAGGGGACATTGCTGTAATAGAGGTTAAACCAGAATATCAAAATAAAAAATATGAAATAGCTAGAAAAATCGTTGAGGAAATCAAATACATAAAGGTTGTTGTGGAGAAGAAGAGTCCAATAAGTGGTGAATACAGAGTTATGGATGTTGAATGGCTTGCTGGAGAGGAAAGATTCACCACAATACATAGAGAGTATGGATGCATATTCAAATTAGACATATCAAAAGTATATTTCACACCAAGATTATCCACTGAAAGAATGAGAATAGCGGAAAAAGTTTCTTCAGGGGAAATAATAGTTAACATGTTCGCAGGTGTAGGAACATACTCAATAGTAATAGCGAAAAGGGCTAAGAATAAACCGTCAAAAATATACTCCATAGACATAAATCCAGAAGCACATAAATACGCATTGGAAAATGTGAGATTAAATAGAGTTGAAGACATCGTGATACCAATACTTGGAGACGCTAAAGAAATTATAATTGAAAAATTAAGAGGAGTTGCTGATAGAGTTTTAATGCCATACCCAGAGTTAGCATTGAAATATCTACCATACGCAATAATAGCATTAAAAGATTCCGGAGGGATAATACATGCCTATGACTTCATAAAATACTTGAAGGGAGAAGACCCTAAAGAGAAAATTAAAAACGTATATGAAGAAGAACTCAATAAACTCAAAGTAGAATACGAAATAATGGAAATAAGGAGAACGGGGGAAGTAGCCCCAAGAGAATATAG
>JAWBOZ010000150.1:0-2720 GCA_038825625.1 Methanomethylicia archaeon
CCTATCCCATCAGGAGCTTGATTGTTATCTGGAAGCTCAGTTCCATAAAGATACCAGTTTAAATTAGCCGTTATCCAGCTTTTAGCATCGTTTGGAAGCCAATCCAATGCATGTTCAGCAATCCAAACATGAGTACCATACTTGAGACTGGAATGAGATGAGCTGAACCCTCCATTACTCCAAGAATAAGCTGGAGCAGTAAATGAAAACAAAACGATAAAACTGAGAGAAAAAGTTAAAACATGAACCCTCCACTTAAACCCCATAACACCCCAATATAATATATAGAAGCAGAATATTTAATTCATCTCAACAGCAGTTTAAAGCTTAGCTGAATTTCATCTAAATCTTCTTCAACAATTTTATAAAAAACTCAATAGATACCTCTCAAAATCTTTAACAAATCGATGGAATCAAGGTATCCATCTTATGACAGTTATAGACAAACATATATGTTCCTCATGTTTAATTAAGCGAAAAGGTGAATATTATGGTGAAGCTCCTGTTAGATGAGATGTTTTCCGGTTTAAAGGAGTATTTAGAGGCTTTAGGTTGGGAGGCTTTAACAGTCAATGAAGTTGGCCTTCAAGGGGCAAGGGATAAGGATATAGTGCTGTATGCAAAGGAGAATGATATTATATTAATAACTCAGGATCAGAAAATAGCTGATATGGCAGATATCCTACAAGTTAAATGCATATTGATATCAAGCGGATTAATAGCTAAAATAGCAGATGAAAAGATAAGGGAAAAATATCCCGAAATAAGCAAACATTGATCCATCATCAAAATATCATGAATCTCAGTCAAACCCCAAACAAGATAAAATGTATATCATGCAGGATATGTTTCCACATGTTCTAATGGGTTATGGTATTTTGGTGGATTTTTATATTTATCTCTGAATTTGGGGGGACATAATGTTCTGAGTAGCATATCTCCTTTAACCCCAGCCGCGTGCAACTCTTATGTAGCCTGAGATTCCCCCTTCAGCATTACTAGGCAGAAGGATGCGAATATGGTAGTCCACCAGCATATCTCCAACAAAGTTAGAAATACCTTTTTCACAGTAATATATCTACAATTTTCCGTTTTCAATGTCTCAAATATAAATGTAAATACTTCTATCAACCATTTAAATTATGAATTACCTGTTTCAGCCGTGGGGAAAGTTAAACTTCAATACATCTAATAATTTCACTAACCCCTCAGATTTAAATTTGAATTAGAAATAAAGTATAGTGCTCTAATACACCATTACACGCATTGAAATCCAAGATTTTAGGGTATTATAATTTATTAAAAGTGTTTACCATAATTTAAAAGATGCTTTTTCCATAGATTGATTTAAAGATATTATTTTCGGTTTGTTTAGTATGCTCCAACTTATCACCTTTAGTAATGCATATGCACCTTCCAATGTTGTCATTATTGGAATTCCAAGTTCTACAGCTTTTCTCCTTATAACATACTCATCTTGAAGCATTTCAAGATATTTGTTTAAGGTTAGAGATGATGGTATATTTATGATTAGGTCTATTTCACGATTTAATAATGCATCCATAATGTTTGGCTTTCTAGTAGGTTCTTTGACTTTATATAGTACTTTGATATTTTTAAGTCCCCTCTCAATTAAGTATTCCGCTGTATGTTCTGTGGCATAGATGTTAAAGCCCAATTTTCCAAATATTTTTGCTATAGACAGAATTTTCTCATTTAATTCTAATCCACCAACTGTTATCAATATGTTGCTTCCATTTTCCGGTATTTTAAAACCAGCTGAAAGTAATGCTTTATATAGTGCTTCTGGAAATGATTCCCCTAAACATGCAACTTCACCAGTTGATCTCATTTCAACTCCAAGTATTGGATCTGCACCTTTAAGCTGCATAAAGGAGAATTGAGGAACTTTTACTCCAACAATTGTTGATGAAAATCCATTAAAATCGTTTAAAGGTATCTTTTCACCTAAAATTGGATATGATGCAAGTTTCATCAAATTTATAGCGTTAACTTTTGATGTAAATGGCATAGACCTTGAAGCTCTTAAATTACATTCTATAACATACACTATTCCATCCTTAACTAGAAATTGAATGTTGAAGGGACCTTTAACCATAAGTTTTTTCGCTATAAGCTTTGTATATTCAATGATCCTTCCAATGGTTTCTTGATTTAAGCTTTGTGGGGGTATAACCATTATAGCATCTCCAGAGTGTACTCCAGCATGCTCCACATGTTCTATTACAGCCCCTATGATAGTATTCTCACCATCAGATACAGCATCAACTTCAACTTCAATAGCTTCTTCAATAAATTTACTTATAACTACTGGATGTTCAGGACTTACATTTGTAGCTTTCATAAGGAAATCCCTTAATTGATTTTGAGTCCAAGCAATTCTCATAGCAGAACCACTTAAAACATATGAAGGTCTAACCAAAACTGGGTAGCCTATCTTCCTAGCAAATTTTTCAGCATCTTCAATAGATTCAAATTTAGCCCATGATGGTTGGTGTATACCCAAATCATCCAGTAACCTACTAAACTTCTCTCTATCTTCAGCTCTATCCACATCAACCCCCGAAGTGCCTAAAATCCTTATACCAAGTTTTTCAAGTTTTAGAGCAAGATTATTTGGTATCTGACCACCAACACATGTTACAACACCAATGGGATTCTCCTTTAAACATATATCCATAACCCTCTCCACACTGAGC
>JAWBOZ010000151.1:0-2698 GCA_038825625.1 Methanomethylicia archaeon
TGTAGACCATTTCTTCCAGAATTCTTTTCATGATTCTAGCCTTTGAAAGCATTGCATGATCATTATTAAATATTACATAAACCTTCTTAGGATTCAATTTAATAATCTCTTTGGCGATTTCTATTAATTCATCTTCACTATAATCATGTGAATACCAATCGCTCCTACCATGCATCCTCTCATAAACAATACCATTAACACAATAAATGTTGCATGGTAGATCAGGACAGTCAACACTAACCCAAGTTATGCCAAGCTTTTCAGCCCAATTAATACATTCATCCCTAAACCAATCCATATTCCTAACTTCCAATGCAAATCTACCGTCAAGATTAATCTTCCTAATAAAGCCCTCCAATCTAAACATAAAGTTTGATTTCATGGAAGGGGGAAGCTGAAATAAGTAGAAATCTATATTTCTATCTAGAGGTTCAAATAAAGCTTTAAACTTCTCCCAAAGATTGAAGGCTTTATCATTAAATTTAAAGGTGTGAGTTATTAATCGATTAACCTTAACAATCCACCTTAAACCTTTACCCTTCCTACACCAACCCTTCACTTGATTTGGAAATGGAAATCTATAAAAACTCGCATTTAACTCCACACTATTCAAACCAGAATACTCCACATACCAATCAAAATTCAATTTCGGATTCCAACTATACATCCAACCAGAAGTACCAACGTAAATTTCCATAAACCCTTAAAATACTATATTCAATACTCTTAAAAGTATACCTTCATCAACAATGTAAAATATGTTAATCAAAATATTCATATAAGTGTAAAATATGTTAATTATATGTGGCAGAAACAACAGATTTAATTCTACGCATGAATCCATGGTGGATTGGTAAAAGAATTGAAAAAATAAATGGTTTAAAACACAGATTCATATTTAAAGATTTAGAGAGATATCTACATACCAGACAAATAATAGCTCTAATTGGTTTAAGAAGAACTGGTAAAACAATACTAATGTATCAATTGATAGATAAATTATTAGAAAATGGTATCGAACCCAAGAATATACTTTACTTCTCATTTGATGAAATACTTGCGAAGGATCCTCAAATAATTCAACAAATCCTATCCATATATGAGAAGGAGATTTTGAGAAGGGAATTAAAGAATGTTTACATATTCTTCGATGAAGTACAATATATTCAAAATTGGCAAGCAATCCTTAAGAGGTATTATGATTTAATTATGGGAATAAAATTTATTGTTAGCGGTTCTTCATCACCACATGTAAAGGTGGGAGTTGAGAGTTTAGCTGGAAGAATATATGAATTTGAAATAAAACCATTAACCTTTAAAGAATTCCTATATTTAAGGGGATTTGAAGTTAAAGATATCCTTCTACAGAAAATCGATTTAGAAAGACTGTTCTATAAATATATTATCCATGGAGGATTACCTGAAATAATTTTTGAAGAAGATTTTGAAAAGGTGAAGAGGTATGTGAATAGTATAATTGAGAAGATAATCTTCATCGATATACCTAAAGCATTTGATATTGAAAACCCATTCACATTAAGAGAGATAATTAAAATATTGTCGGAAAAACCTGGTATACTAGTGGATTACAATACATTAGCTTCAACACTAAATATTTCCAGAACAACAGCATCAAAGTACATAAAATATTTGGAACAAGCATTTATGATAAAACTGCTTGCAAATTATCGTGGAAGTGAATATGCAATTGCCAGAAAAGCTAAGAAGGTATACTTTACTTCACACACACTACTCATACCCTCATTTGAAGATGAAGAAGAATTGTTAAAATCCATAAACTTCATAGTGGAAAATATCATAGTAAATCAATTAGATGCAAAATTCTTTTGGAGAAATAGGTTAGGAGAAGTAGATATAATTCACAAGAAAATACCAGTAGAAATAAAATTTGGAGAGAAGGTGAATAAAAAGGACCTTAAAAACATTATTAGATTTCAAAGGGGCTATGGAAATGATAAAGCAATAATAATAACAAAGGATATTGAGAGAGAAGAGGTTATTGAAAATATTAAGGTAACGTGTATACCAATCATAAAATTCCTGCTAGAATATGTATAAACTCAATATTTTAATGACGGAGAACTTCAAAATTATACTTAAACCCTGAACATCAAAGGTAAAATAGAGATCTTTGATAAACAATTAACAAATAATACTAAAATTTATACATATGTAGAATATTTTTAAGTTTAATATATCTTAATCTTCTATAATAATTTCTAACACTAATACAAATAGAATACCCTTGCATCAAAATATTTGTAGAAAGCTCCATATGATTAAACCTTCCAGTGGGGATTGTTTAAAGCCACCACGGCAGGGAAACACCCAGCTTCCTAGCTAAATCCCTAATCTTCCTCCTATAAACCCTATATGAATTTGCCACATAAACCTCAATTAAAATGAAAAGTGAACCAAAAATAAAATGTATATGGAAAGCTAAAATCATAAACCAAAAAACTATGCAAAAAAGAAAGATGTATGAAACACATCTAAACTTCAAATCCTCCAATATAGACTTCTCCTCCAAGAGGCTATTGCTCTGCAACAAGGATCACATCATAATAAATATATAATTCATTTAATTTATTTAAAAAAATTATCATCTAAAAATTGAAATAATCAACTTTAAAACTTCAATTATCAACAACAAATAATTAAAGGCTAACGACGAAAT
>JAWBOZ010000152.1:0-2682 GCA_038825625.1 Methanomethylicia archaeon
CGTGCCAATGATCTGGTATTATGAGCAAACAAAAGAGGAGGAGTTGATGCATGGAAATTCTTAAGATCATCATCGAGACCACGACAGCGTTTCACACATCTGGTGGCAGAATAGGGTCTACAATCGATATCTTGAGGGACAAATATATTCAGAATGGTGCTACGAAAGAGAGGTTCATTATCCCAGCTACCCACATAAAAGGAGTTTTGCGTTCGGAGGCAAAGCGTATTTGGGGTAAAACTGTGAAGGAAACCATAGAAACCATTAAAAGTGAAGTTGGGGAGCCTAAAGCTAGAGTTGCATGCATAGGCCCTGCTGGAGAGAAGCTTGTTAGATTTGCAAATATAATTTTTGATAATAGGTATGCTGCTGGTAGAGGTGGACTTGGAGCTGTAATGGGTTCTAAAAATTTGAAGGCTATAGCTGTTAGAGGAAGTCTGAAACCGAAATTCTATGATATGAGTAAACTCACTGAGATAACGAAGTGGTTTAATGAGAATTGGAGGAATTATCCTGGGAGTGTTTCTAGACATAAATATGGAACTTCAGAGGTAGTTCTACCATTGAATAGGGATGGAACACTACCAACATTAAACTTTAGGGGTGGATCCTTTGATGGAGCTGAAAAGATAAGTGGTGAAAATATGAGTAGCACAATACTTATTGGAAGGGAAGGATGCTTTGCATGCCCATTAACATGTAAACTAATTGTAAAAGCAAAGGAACCATACGAAACTGACCCAACATATGGAGGACCAGAATATGAGACCATAGCATCATTTGGATCCCTATGTGGAATAAGCGATATAAATGTAGTAGCATATGCAAATCAGATATGTAATGCATATGGGGTGGATACTATAAGTGCAGGTGTAGCAATAGCCTATGCAATGGAAATCTTTGAGAATGGCTTAATAAGTGAGAAGGATACTGATGGAATAAAATTAAGGTTTGGAGATTCGGAGGCAATGATGAAAATGTTGATGAAAATAGTGAATAGGGAGGGATTCGGAAACATACTGGCGGAAGGAGTTAGAATTGCTTCACAGAAAATAAAGGGGTCCGAGAAATTTGCAATGCATGTTAAGGGTAAGGAAATACCCATGCATGAACCACGTGGAAAAGTTGGTGTTGGATTAATGTATGCAATCTCCCCACATGGTGCAGATCATATGCAATTCGCCCATGACTCAGTCTATGAGAGGGAGAGTAATGTATTGAAATCCCTTGGAATAATAAGCCCAGTGAATAGATTAGACATGGGACCGGAAAAGGTTAGAACAGCATACTACTCTATGCTCTGGTGGGGACTTCAAGACTGCCTTGGAATATGTAAATTCACATTTATACCACACTCAGCAGGAGTTCTAACACCAAACCACCTAACGGAAATAGTTAATGCAGTTACTGGATGGAATACAAGCCTCTGGGAATTAATGAAGTGTAGTGAGAGAGCATTAAACCTAACAAGATGCTTCAATATTAGAGAGGGAATAACAACAGAAGAAGATACGCTACCAAAAAGATTCTTCAAAGAAATGGAATTCGGAGCGAGGAAAGGATCAAGAATAAATGAAGAAGAATTTAGAAGGGCAGTAAAACTATTTTATGAAATAGCTGGATGGGATGAAGAGGGAAAACCTAGAATAGCAAAATTATGTGAACTGGGAATAGAGTGGGCACTACAATGAGAAAAATAAAACTGAAATACTCAACATACATTAAAGATATTGTTGGGGTAGAAGAGGAAACCATAACAATCGATAACGATATAACCATAAGAGAGCTCATAGAGAGAATAGCAAATAAACATGGAATAGAGGTATACAAGCAGTTAATAGATGAGAAAAATGAAGAATTAAAACATGGAGTAATAATTGCAGTCAATGGAAAAACAGTACAGAAATTATCTGAGAAAATTCTGGGCGAAGAAGTGTTTTTTTCAATAGCATCCACAGGAGGATAAAAATTTAAAAAGGAAAGTTTAAATGCTATGGAAATTGCTAAAAAGGCGTCATCATCAAATTCCTGAGTTACAAGTATTTCTCCATATGGGATTTTAAACGCCCCATAGGAAGTTTCACTAATATCCTCCAACCCCAATTCAACATATTGAATATGATAACGTTATTATTAGTGGTTTGTGGATTTGTGAACATTGCTTTTAGAGTATTGTTTGACCTGGACCTTAGTTTTCCAATGGTTTCTTCAAGTTCATGATAAACTTCCTCGTATGCTTCATAATTGCATGAACCTGGTAGAACATCATGGAATTGAGCTCTCAAAATCTTTTCCCATGCTTCATTCAATTCCCTCCGTGGATAATCAGCTTTACCTAAAAAGTAAAGCCGCATAACTGATCTCCCTAAGGGGGTCTTATACTCTTTAAACAAACATGCTTGCCCTACATGATCTAAATGTAAATGTGTAAAAACAATAAAACTAATATCACTATGTTTCAATTCCATAAGTTTTAATTGATTCTCCAATCTATTTTCATTTGTAAACTTTGACATAGGGAAAACTTCTCACACACCTCTAATACAAACTTTCTCCGCTTCTGGATGACTACCAGCATCTATCAATACATATGCATCCCTATGTTCTATGAGTGCTCCAGTGATAGGAATTTCAACCCAAGTTGGTGCTTTCATCTTTCCAGCAAGTTTATCAGACCAAGTT
>JAWBOZ010000153.1:0-2668 GCA_038825625.1 Methanomethylicia archaeon
ATGTCTCACCATGTTTCCAAGCATAGCATAATTAAATAAGTCTGGACTAAACATTTCTCTTAAAGTCTTAACATATTTCCTTACAAGTGTTTGTAATTCTTCAATTTCTCCTCTAGAAATTTCCATTGGATCCTCAATATGCCTTTTAATTATAATTATAGCTCTCCCAAGATAATATTGATTATCATTAAGTATTATCCTCCAATATTTACCCTCATATATTAAGCTTTCTTTATAATTTAAATTGCAAAATGGGCATTCAATATTGTCAGTAAGTTTCATAATTCTATGTTATATAGTGTAGATTATTTTAGTGTTTCTAAGAGGTTTTGTGAAATAAATTTTGATTTTACAACTTTGTTGAAAATATATTTAAAATATTATGATTTAATATTTATAATTGAAGTTTAAATGCTTCTATAATTATAACTAAAATTTTATGGTCGCACTCTATATCTACTTAATTTAATGGATCCTTCCCACATTTTATATGATTACTTATTGGATTCATAATGTTGGCTTGATATGTTGTTTTAATTGTAGGGAGTTTCTTAAGATTATTTTTGGTTTAGTACTTATATTGGCTACTGTGAGAATGGTTACGAAACCATAAGTTTGTTAATATGTTTGTTTATATATTGTTTGATTATGGTTATTGTTCAGCCCTTTAGTGGTATTCCAAATGTTCCTGATGCTAAACAATTAATTGATATTGCCTTTGGTAGGGCTTCTAAGGTTTCTGTTCCATTGCCCAGTGGTAGGGATAGATTGATTATAGCTAAACTTAAGGAGATTAAGAGGATTAGGATGGTTTCATCAATCATTACTGATAGGTTGAGGTATATTGTTAATGCTATGCCAATAATAGATTCTTTACATCCATTCTATAGGGATTTATTCTGTATTGTTGTTGATAGGGATAAATTTCTATTGGCTTTAAATAATTTATCTAGATCTGCATCATTGATTGAGAGATTGTGTAGAAGGTATGTTGCTGAGGTTAGGAGGGCTTCAACTCCACGTATTGCTGCTGCATCTCGTAGAGCATTTTATGGTAGGGTTGCATCCATATTGAAGGGTATAAATGATGATTTAAAGCTTCTATCCAATACTTTTAAGCTTAGGAGGCTTCCAGCTTTAGATTTCAGCATCCCAATAATAATTGTTTGTGGTGCACCCAATGTTGGGAAATCCTCCTTTGTAAAATGTGTTTCCACAGCTGAACCTGAAATAGCTGAATACCCCTTTACAACTAAGAGTGTTAGTGTTGGTCATATTGTGGGTAAGTATGGTGTTAGAGCTCAAATAATTGATACGCCTGGCCTCCTCGATAGGCCTCTTGGGGAGAGGAATGCCATAGAATTGCAAGCCATAGCAGCTTTAAGGAATCTTCATGGTGGAGTAATCTTCCTCATAGATCTTAGTGAAACATGTGGATATACCATTGAATATCAGGTTAATGTATTTAATGATGTTAAAGATTTATTTGCTGATAGACCTATCTCTATTGGTTTAACTAAGATTGATTTAGCTTTAAAGGAACAGTTGGATAAAGCAATTATGATGATTGGTAATAAATATAAGGTTTTCACATGTAATACTCTTAAATGTATTGGTGTAATGGAGATTGTGGAAGAATTGTTGAAGGGGTTTTAGTCATGGTTGTTGAAATTGATGGTAGTATGCTTGAAGGTGGAGGCCAAATACTTAGAATGTCCATAGCACTTTCAGCAGTTCTCAGCATACCAGTTAGAGTCTTCAATATTAGAGCTAAGAGGAGTGATCCTGGATTGAAAGCACAACATATAACTGCAATTAGATCTGTGGCTAATCTTGTGAATGCTGAAGTTGAAGGTTTATCTCTAAATTCAATGGAAGTATACTTTAAACCTAAGAAGATTATGGGTGGAAATTATAGGTTTGATATTGGCACAGCTGGATCCACAACACTTGTACTCCAAAGTTTACTACCCACAGCATTCTTCTCCCCCTCAAAAGTTAATGTTGAAATTATAGGTGGAACAGATAATCCTCTAGCACCACCAGTAGACTACATATCAAACATTCTAAAACCACTACTTGAAAAAATGAATCTAAAGTTCGATATACAAGTTCTCAGGAGAGGATTCTATCCCAGAGGTGGAGGAATAATTAGAACATACATAGAACCCTCAACAAATATAAAGCCAATAAAACTTGAAAATCAAGGTTCAATAAAAACAGTAAAGGGGATAGCATATAGCTCAATACTACCAGAACACATAATCCATAGAATGACCAATACTGCTTCAAAAATAATTAAAGAGGCTGGCTTCAACGTGGATATAGAAATGGAAATATTACAACAAAACCATCCGAAATGTGCTTTAAGTCCAGGATGTGGAATAGTCCTATGGGCTGAAACCACAACTGGATGTATAATGGGAGCCAATAGTCTAGGAGAAATAGGAAAACCGGCGGAAAGGGTAGGTGAAGAAGCAGCAAAACAGCTAATAAACGAAATTCATGGAAAAGGAACTGTAGATATGTATGCAGCAGATCAATTAATAATATATATGATACTGGCAGAAGGGGAATCCATAATAAAAGTAAGTCAAATATCCATGCATGTACTCACATGCATAGAACTAGGAAAAAGATTCCTACCAAACATATCATTTCAAATCAT
>JAWBOZ010000154.1:0-2623 GCA_038825625.1 Methanomethylicia archaeon
GCGGATACCTATGAACCACCCAAGATTGATGAAGTAGATAACCCTTCACCCTCAAATCCTCAATGATCTCAGAATTAGCCTCCCAAATCCTCTTACCAGCATACTTACCAGCATCAACAGTAAAAACACCCTTATCATCCACTGGACAAACCACAGGTAAATCATATCTTAAACCAACAATGAAATCCTCTTCACCATGACCTGGAGCTGAATGAACACAGCCAGTACCCTCATCCATACTAACAAATTCTTCACTCAATACAACCCTATGAACACCCCTAAACTTACGTTGAATGGGAACCTCATCCAACAAGACTGGAATATACCTTAAACCTTCAAGAGAAGAACCGCTAAACCTCTCCAAAACCTTATATTTCAACCCAACCTCATTGAAAACAGCTTCACATCTTGCTTCAGCCAAAATATATTTCTCACCACCCACATCCACCTTAACATAAGTCTCCCTGGGATGAACCATTATGGCAATATTTGATGGGAGAGTCCATGGAGTTGTAGTCCAAATCAAAATATACTCTCCATCAGCACCTTCAACTGGAAACTTAACATAAATTGATGGATCTCTAACATCACGATACTCATCAGTAACCTCATAACCAGACAAAACGGTTTCACATCTTGGACACCAATGGAAAACCATATAACCCTCAGAGAGGAGGCCCCTCTCATAAGCACGTTTAACAAGCCACCAAGCAGCTTGAATATAATTTGAATCTATGGTTCTATATGGATTTTCCCAATCCATCCAAACACCAAGATTCTTAAACTGACCCTCCATAACCTTCAAATTGTCCAATGCATACCTCTTACATTCCTCAATAAACCTATCTATACCAAGCTTTTCAATATCCTTCTTAGAAGTTAAGCTAAGCTTCCTCTCCACCATAACCTCTATGGGGAGACCATGCATATCATATCCAGGCTGATCCCTAACATCATAACCCCTCATCCTAAAATATCTTAAGAATGCATCCTTCAATATCTTATTCCATGCAGTACCAACATGTATTGGATTAGTGACGTATGGAGGTCCATCCAAAAAGTAGAATTTAGGTTTACCATTTAGCTTAAATTTAACCATATTGTAAATTCCATTCTTACTCCACCAATCAAATATCTCCTCCTCAACCCTGGAACCCTTATACTCCCTACTAATGGTTCCCACAATACCCATAAAGCCCACCACCAAAGAACATTTCTAAAAACAGTTTAAAAGCTATAAAATCAAGATTTAAATTTGGCGTTGGGGCACCACTAAAACACCAACATAAAATTGATTATAAGCATATAAATATTGTGGGAGATACAACAATTATATATTCATTAATGTTAAAAATGTATAGGGAAGTTTATGGTTAAAGCCATCATAAAGGGGATTGGTGGAAGACATATAAAGACAATAATTAAAACAGTTACTTTAACATTAATATTGATATTAGCTGTTTGGATAAGGATTTTACCCTACATAAAATATGGGCCGTACCTAAGTGGATATGACCCATACTTCCAATATAGAGTAACACAATACATTGTGGATAACGGATTAACATCATGGTTCACATGGTATGACAATATGAGTTGGTATCCTAGGGGGAGGGATATACCGAGCACATCATATCTAGGGGTGCCATTAACTGCAAGCATAACATACAATCTAGCTAGAATACTTGGATTCGAAATACCCTTAATGGAATTCTGCACCATATTCCCAGCAATAATTGGCGGAATAACAGTTTTAATAGTGTATTTGATTGGTAGGGAGATTGATGGTGATGGAGCTGGATTAATATCAGCAATACTATTAGCCACAGTCCCAGCCTTCCTACCAAGAACAACAGCTGAATTATTTGATAATGAAAATACCGGATTCATATCCCTGACATAAAGCATAGTATTCTGGGTAAAGGCTATGAAAACAGGAAACATAATATACCCAATATTGAGTGGAGCCGGATTGGCATACATGAATATAAGTTGGGGTGGAAGCATATACCTACTAAACCTATATGCAGCATACGCCATAATCATGGCAATCCTTGGGAAAGATTCTAGGAAGCTTATGATAAACTATTCATTAACCATTGGGATAGCATTAATGATCTCGATCCAATACCCATACTTCGCAAGAAAGTATATTCTTAGCTACGCCACAATAATACCCATAGCAACAATGCTTATATTAACGCTAAAAGACGTTTACAAGAACGTTGAGGATAAGAGGGCAAGATGGATGGGAATTGTAGTGGTGATTTTGATTGGAGCTATGGGATTATTGTTCATGGAGATGATGGGAATGATATCAGCCTTAACAGGTAGAATGATGACTATTGTAAATCCATTTCTAAGAGAATCAAAACCACTGGTGGAATCTGTAGCAGAGCATCAAATGCCTACATGGAGCCAAATATTCTACAATTATGGAATACTAATACCAATATCAGCTGCAGGATTATATAATATGCTTAAACGTGGAGAAGAGAACGATTTACTAATGGCAATGGGGGGAATAACATCAGCATACTTCTCATCAACCATGGCTAGACTAATGATGCTTGCAGCACCATTCATAGTAATCCTATCAGCAAACATGGTGGATACAATATTC
>JAWBOZ010000155.1:0-2613 GCA_038825625.1 Methanomethylicia archaeon
GGCTGATAGCATAATGGTTTTCTCAGGTATTCCAGGCAAAGTTGGTTATGCAAATAAACCAATGAGTTTAAGGAGTGGTATGAATAAATTCCTAAAGGATGTGGATGTAACCTTTAGGAGGGATCCTCAGACAGGTAGACCTAGAGTCAATAAATCTGACTCTTGGCTTGATAGATATCAAAAGAGCATTGGAGAATACTATTATTTTGAGGGTAGGGAAATTAAGGAGTGAAAGGTTAAATACATTTTAAACAATCTTATTTTGGTGAAGGATTTGAAGGTTACCGTAAGTATAATTAAAGCTGATGTAGGCAGTTTAGTTGGGCATCATGTGGTTCATCCAAAACAAATTGAGGTTGCTAAAGAGAATCTTAAATGGTCTATGGAGTCTAAACTGATAATAGATTATCATGTATTCAATTGTGGAGACGATCTAGAGTTACTAATAACTCATGATAAAGGTGAAGACAATTCTGAAATCCATCAATTGGCTTGGGAAACATTTAAGCTTGTTACTCAAAGCATTTCTAAACCTATGAAGCTTTATGCTGCAGGTCAAGACTTACTCTCAGATGCATTTTCAGGTAATGTTAAGGGGCTTGGCCCAGGCGTAGCTGAACTAGAGTTTGAGGAGAGGCCAAGTGAGCCAATAATAGTTTTTGCAGCAGATAAAACCGAGCCTGGAGCATTCAACCTACCACTATTTAGAGTTTTTGCAGACCCATTCAATACTGCTGGACTTGTAATAGACCCAAGACTACATAAAGGCTTCAGCTTCACTATACTAGACGTCTTAGAAGGCTTAAAAGTTACATTAAACTGTCCTGAGGAAATGTATGATCTCCTAGCCCTATTGGGGACCACCGGTAGATATGTGATTCAGAAAATAAATAGTAGGGAGGGTTTAGCTGCAGCTTCATGCTCCACAACAAGATTATCCCTGATTGCCGGTAGATATGTTGGTAAAGATGACCCAGTATGTATTGTTAGAACCCAAAGTGGTTTACCTGCTGTGGGAGAAGTTTTAGAGGCATTTGCATTCCCACATCTAGTGGCTGGTTGGATGCGTGGTAGCCATTACGGTCCACTAATGCCAGTATCCCTCAATGAAGCTAAGTGCACAAGATTTGACGGTCCTCCAAGACTTGTGGCTTTAGGCTTCCAATTAAATAATGGTAAACTTGTAGGTCCAGCAGACCTATTTAATGATCCAGCCTTCGATTATACTAGGATGCGTGCCATGGAGATTGCTGATTACATGCGTAGACACGGCCCATTCATGCCTGCTAGACTTGGACCTGATGAAATGGAGTATACAACCCTACCACAAGTATTGGAGAAATTGAAGGATAGGTTTGAGAAGCTGTGAAGTGAATTCAATGTCCCTACCAAAACCACCAATCATAGTATTAAATTTTAAATGCTTCCTAGAAGCCACTGGTGATGGAGCTTTAGAGTATGCTAAGATTGCTGAGAAGGTTAGTCATAAGACTGGTGTTGGAATTATTGTTTGCCCACAATATACAGACATCCATATGATTGCAAAATCCATTAACATCCCAGTTTTCTCTCAACATGTGGACCCCATATCTCCAGGTTCTTGGACTGGACACATCCTTCCAGAATCAGTTAAGTTTGCTGGTGCATTGGGAACACTGCTAAACCATTCTGAATATAGACTGAAAATCTCCGATATTGAATATACTTTGGATAGGATTTCAAGTATTGGTTTAGCGGCTCTTGTATGTGCAAATAATGTTAGGGTTGCATCAGCTTTAGCGCATCTTAAACCTTGGGGTATTGCTGTTGAACCTCCAGAACTTATAGGTACTGGAAAAGCTGTTAGTAAAGTTAAACCTGAAATCGTTTCAAATGCAGTCTTAGAAATTAGAAGAGTTTCCAAGGAGGTGCTGATTTTTTGCGGTGCAGGCATATCATCAGCTGAAGATGTTTCAAAAGCCTTAGGGCTTGGGGTTGATGGGGTTCTATTGGCTTCAGCTTATATTAAAGCTAAAGATCCAGAATCATTCCTACACTCACTATGTGAAGCTTCAAAACTCCAATAAGTTTTTAAACCACCTTTTACAATTCCTTTTTCTGAAGGTGTAAATTAATATGATGGGTAGAATAGCCCTACTATTTGGATTTATGACTGGATTACTCATGCTTGTAGGCTACGCCATAGGCTCATTATTTGGGAGCCCAATAACCGCTGTGGAATTAGCGTTAGGCATGGCTATAGTAATGAACATATTCACATACCTATATTCAGATAAGATAGTCCTCTCAATGTCTGGTGCAAGAATAGTTAGTGAATCTGAATATCCACGTCTACATAGAATTGTGGAACGCTTATCCAACACAGCGAACATACCAAAACCAAGAGTTGCAATCGTTGATAGTAATGCTCCCAACGCCTTTGCCACCGGTAGAGGTCCAAACAAAGGTGTTGTTGCAGTAACAAGAGGTTTACTATCAGTACTAAATGAAGATGAAGTTGAAGCTGTAATAGGGCATGAACTTGGTCATTTGAAACATAAAGATGTACAAATAATGATGTTTGCATCGCTTTTACCAGCGTTATTCTATTATATAGGGTATAGCTTAATGTTT
>JAWBOZ010000156.1:0-2608 GCA_038825625.1 Methanomethylicia archaeon
TTCTATCACTAACACTACCAGAAAAGAATCTAATGAAGGAGATCACTAAGAGTAGTATTGTGAAGGACATTTTAGGTTATGAAGCACCACACTACATAAAACCAACAGGATACCTAGAGCCATTAGGAGATAAGAAGTTTGTATCAATGTACATGGAATATCGCACATTCAATGATTTAAAAGATGAAATATACATTAATGTTAGAATGAATGATAGCCCAGCATTGGCAGGACTATTAATAGATTTGGTGAGGCTTGGAAAGATATGTATAGAAAGGGGGTTGAAAGGGACAATATACCAAGTAAACTCATTCTACATGAAGAAGCCTGGACCTCCAGGATCAAAATCCATTGCAAAGATATTAGCATTCCAAAAACTTAAAGAATGGCTTAAAAGTATAAATGAATTGGAGAATTAAATGATAAGGATAGGCCTAATAGGCAAAACAAATACTGGTAAAACAACATTCTTCAATGCAGCAACACTATTAAGTGCAGAAATATCCACATATCCATTCACAACAAAAAAGCCAAACGTTGGAGTAGCACATGTACAAACAATATGTGTATGTAGAGAACTGAAGGTTCAAGACAACCCACAAAACTCAAAGTGTATTGAAGGATTGAGACATATACCAATAGAACTAATAGACCTGCCAGGGTTAATAAAGGATGCTCATTTAGGAAGAGGACTTGGAGATCAATTCTTAAGTGTTGCAATGCAATCAGATGCACTACTACACATAGTAGACGCCTCAGGAAGTATAGATGCTGAGGGAAGAATATGCCAACCGGGACTTGGAAACCCAATAACAGATTACTATGAAGTGGAATATGAACTCATGGAATGGTTTAAGAAGATAATAAAATCAAATAAAGATAGAATTGAAAGAGAGTATAAGAAGAATTTATCAATGGTGGAGGCACTATACCAAGTGTTTTCAGGAATGAAGATTACAAAAGAAATGATCTTCAATAGTCTAGAGAAAACTGGACTTTTGGAGAGAAGTATAGGAGGCTGGAGTGAATTAGATTACAATAATTTCTCGCAGGAAATTAGGAGAATATCTAAACCAACATTAATAGTTGCAAACAAAATGGATTTAGGGAAATCTGAGGAGAATTATGATAGAATGGTGGAAGAATTTGGGAAGCAAATGGTAATACCATGCAGTGCAGAAGCAGAACTTGTTTTAAGAAGAGCAGAGCAGCAGGGATTAATAAAATATATTCCAGGAACAGAACATTTCGAAGTGGTGGATGATGGAAAACTTACACCAAGACAGAAATGGGCTTTAGGATATATACAACATGCAGTGATGAGGAAAATACTTAGAACAGGAGTTCAATTATCATTAAATGTGGCTGTATTCAAATTGTTAGGGATGAATGTTGTATATCCAGTGGAAGATCCTGAAAAATTTACAGATAAGAAGGGAAATGTGCTTCCAGACGCATTTCTAATGCCGCCAAAAGCCACATTAATAGATTTAGCGAAGGAAATACACAGCGATTTAGCTAAGGGGTTACTATATGGGATAGATGCAAGAACAGGTATAAGATTACCGCAAGATTATACTTTGAGGGATAGGGACATAATATCAATAGTATCAGTCATGAAGAAGACCAAGTAATCAAAAATCTAAAGACTTATATAAGGTATTGTACAAACCCTTGATAATATATGGAGGATTATATTTGAAGGCGGCAGAATACATAGTAAAATTTCTAGAAGAAGTTGGAATAAACATAATTTATGGATTGCCAGGATATAATGTTCTTGAAATATATGAGGCTGTAAGGAAAAGCTCTATAGAACATGTGTTAGTAAAACATGAAAATTCAGCATCAATAATGGCTGACGTTACAGGTAGACTCACACTTAAGCCAGGAGTATGCTTAGTAACAGCAGGTCCTGGAGCAATACATTCAGCCACAGGAGTAGCAGAAGCATATACAGCAATCTCACCAATGCTACACTTAACTGGGCATTGCTCAAGTAAGGAGAAGATACAGCCATATCATGGGGTTGAAGATTGGTTATTCCTAGAAAAGATATTTACTAACATATCAAAATGGAGCAAAACCGTGGAGGAAGCTGAAAAGATACCATACTACATGAATAAAGCTTATAACATAGCTATGAGTGGTAGAAAGGGGCCTGTACACTTATCATTTGCAATGGACATATTGGATATTGATATTGAAGAAGAAGTAAAATTACATATATATGAAACAAAAATAAGTTATGATGCCGTAAAGGATATATTAAAGATGCTTCATGAAAGTGAAAAACCAATAATAATTTGTGGAAAAGGTGTATTAAGATCAGATTCAACTAGGGAAGTTGAAGCAATAATATGGAAAGTGTATGCACCCATATTGGCAACTAGAAGAACTAGAGATGTAATACCATTTAATAATAAGTTGAATATAGGTTATACAATAATGGGTTTTGGAGCCACACCAGAATACATATTGGAATTCATTGAAAATTCAGATTTAATATTAACCATTGGATTGGAAGAGGGGGAAAGAAAGTCAAGAATGATGCAAGAAATATCCAAGAACAAAAAGCTTATACAAATTTATCAAGAGGATCCACCAT
>JAWBOZ010000157.1:0-2596 GCA_038825625.1 Methanomethylicia archaeon
TCCACAACCTGTTTCACCCACCAAACCAATAATTTCACTTTCATGAAGATCAAAGGTTACACCATCCACAGCCTTTACCACATCAGGCTTTTTAAATGATAACAAACCACGTGAAAGTTCATAGTATTTTTTCATGTTTTCTACTTTAAGTATTACTTCAGCCATTTTACTTCCCTCCATATAGTTCCTTTGCAAAATGGCAAGCTGTAAAATGACCAGGTGAAATTTCCACCATTGGTGGTTCCTGTTCCATACATATATCTTTAGCATAAGGGCATCTTGGATGGAATCTGCAACCTTTTGGAGGATTGACCAAATCTGGAGGTGAACCGGGTATTGATGCTAATCTTTTCTTTTCTCCAACTATTGTTGGAAATGATGCCATTAAACCCTCTGTATATGGATGCGAATAATGCTTGAAAACTTCCACTACCGATCCTTTTTCAACTATTTTTCCAGCATACATAACTGCCACCCTATCAGATGTTTCCGCCACAACTGAAACATCATGAGTGATTAAAATCATTGAAATTCCTGTTTCTTGTTGAAGCTTCTTTATTTCAAGTAATATTCTATCCTGTGTTATTACATCAAGTGCAGTTGTAGGCTCATCTGCAAGAACAAGTTTAGGCTTTAGGGATAGTGACATTGCAATCATAGCCCTTTGTTTCATGCCACCACTATATTCGTGAGGATAATTATCAATTCTATCTAATGGAATACCAACAAATTTGTAAAGATCTTCTACCTCCTTTCTCGCCTCCTCATATTTTATTTCCTTATGGGCCATTATAGCCTCTATTATTTGATCACCCACTTTGTAAACAGGATTGAATGCATTTAATGCCGCCTGAAATATCATCGATATTTCTTTCCATCTTATTTTTCTTATTTCTTCATTAAATACATCAAGGCTACCATCACTTTTCTTTGAAATTTGAAGTAAATCCTTACCCTGAAATATAATTTTTCCTCCTTTTATATATGCATTTTTTGGTAAAAGTTGCATTATTGAATAAGCAAGTGTAGTTTTTCCACTTCCAGACTCCCCCACTAGGCCAAGTGTTTGTCCTGCATCCAATTCAATAGATGCATTTTCCACAGCTTTTACCCAACCTGAGCTCACTTTATAATGAACAGTAAGATCCTGTACAGAAAGCAATACCATCTTTTATCTCCTCCTTAACCTTGGATTTATTACTTCATCAAAAGCCCTACCAACAAGATAGAATGATAATGATAGTAAAGTAATTGCAATTCCAGGTGGAAGTAACCACCAAGGTGCATCAAGAACATGTCCTGTGGTCCACAAATATTGAAGCATCATTCCCCATGTAACTGCATGAGGATCTCCCATTCCCAGAAATGCTAAAGCAGCTTCGGTTATTATGGCACCGCTAACACCAAAACTCATATAAAGGAATGTAAGAGGTAAGACATTTGGGAATATATGTACCATCATTAATCTATATTTTGATGCACCTGAAATTCTAGCAGCATCAATAAATGCTCTACTTTTTAGTGAAAGTACCTGGGCCCTTATAATCCTCGTGATACCAGACCAACTTAATATTGCAATAACAAATATTATGTTCCATATACTTGGTCCAAGAGAAGCGGCAAGTAATAACATTATGACTAAACCAGGTAATGAGAGGAATATATCCGTTATTCTCATTATTAGAGAATCAACCCATCCACCATAAAATCCTGAAATCAATCCTAGAAAAGTACCTAATAATACTGAGGATAGTGCAGCTACAATACCAACAACAAGCTCTGCCCTAGAACCATAAACTAACCAAGTCCAAATATCATGACCATATGCATCTGTTCCAAGGATGTAAGTATTACCACTAGGATATTTCCCAGGTGGTAAAGGTGCAATGTTTGTTCCAATTGTCTCCTGCAAGTACAATTTACCATTTTCTGTTATTGTACCATAATAATAACCCATTTGAGCTGTGTAAGATAAAACATTACCTAAACCATTGATTGGTGTTTTCATGCCTCCAGAAATACTAAATGTTTGGTTTATTTTTAAATTTGGTTGAAGAAGGTATACTGTGTCTAAATTTGTACTTGTAATATATCTACTGGATCCTATATCATACGTTGGAACAGAGTTTAAATTTCCATCAAGTATATTATAGAAAGTGCCATTGGACTCCACATTTCCCGTATAGGGATTTACAGTAGCTATTAGACTTCTATCACCTAAAGATGCATATGCAAATATCAATCCATTCTGTGTTGGATATAAAGCCTTCAATGTATAGCCTCTAATGGATGGATTTGAGACAACAAAATATTTATCATATATAATTCTTCCATCAGCCCTAGAAATACCTATTAATTCATTTGTTGAAGTGCCTAAAACAACTGTAGACTGTATTCCGTATCCATCACCCCAATCATAACCATATGTAATGGATACGGGCTTAAATTTTTCTCCTTGGCTATCTGTATAATTAACTTTCCAAGCAAAGGTCAAATTTGTAACAGTTTTAGGAATATTATAAGATGGATAATATGCAGGATCCATCTTAATATGAAAATTATATGCCTCTAAGGAATTATTAGTAGGGATTATAAT
>JAWBOZ010000158.1:0-2596 GCA_038825625.1 Methanomethylicia archaeon
ACATCTAAGATTACATCCAACAACATCACCAGTAGCTATCCCACCATACCATCTCCCACCCCTAAACCTATAATACCTCCTCAATTCAAAACCATCCTCATCAATTTTAACCACAAACCTCCTAACAATTTCAGTTAATTCCATTGGATCATAACCAAATTTAAAATCCAAAGTTTATCATCTCTTAATTATTCCAGCTGGATCCATATTCCTACTTAAGTATAAACTTCCATATAGATATGTTGCAGTTTGAATCCATCCAGCCATAACCCCGAATCTACGCATTAAAAACATCATTAAACATTTATCATTGATTGGACATGAACCCATTTTCACAAGGCAATCATATTTTAAGCATAAAGTTTTCCTCGGCATAATGAAATCATCAAATAAACCTAATGATTCAATAATAAAAGTTAAATGTCTATCAACAGGTGCTATTGAAGTTAAACCAAAACAAAAAAGTCCAAGTGCATGAACACTCTTAGAACCAACATAGGAAATAGATAAAAGTTTACGCTTCAAATCTGAATAAACCTTAATTGAATGCAAAAAGTTTAATCCAAAATTAAAATCATTGAAAATGGAATGTAAACTATCTTTAACTTTAGAAAGTTGTTTAAGTTGATAACTATTATCAAAATCCATGGGATCAACAAATTTCAAACCATCTTCATCAACAGCTTTAGAAAGGATTTTACGAAGCCAACGAACGGTATTATTATGATAATCAGTATTTCTAGATAGGAAGATTGAATAAAACATTGCTTTAACATCCCATGGATCTATAGCTATACCCAAACCTGGAAAGACATCCATTAATCTATATGCTAATGAACGCTCACTTCCACTAAGATTCTTAACATGTTCAAAGGGGTTAAACCACGCACCACTTAAAATTAGAGCTTCACTCAAATCACAACCACTAAACAGAGTTCTCCCACCATCAATCTTAAACTTCAAACCACTCTTAAACCCATAAAACTTGATATATGACTTAGAGTTAAATTCAATGAATAATGGTAATGAGAAACTTGCTTTAAGTGAAAGCTCTAAATCAAATTCATCCCAAACCTCAAGAATTGAATATTCCATAACCCTAACCTTTAATTTTACCTAAAACCTCTGGAAGTTTAGCTACACTATCAATAATATAATCAGCACCAAATTTTAAAAGTCTCCACTCAGGTTCATAACCAGTTAAAACCCCAATAGCAATAACACCAGCCTTCTTAGCAGAATACATATCAACCCAATAATCACCAACGAAAACAACATTATTAGAGCTAATTTTATAATCACTTATTATCCTACGTATTAAACCACTCCTACAAAACAAAACATCCTCTTCAGATGGCTCTTGATCATACAAACTATAAACACCATCAACAAAAACAGATAAAGAGAAATATTCCAATTCCCCAACAATACTCTCTCTAGAACACTCTCTACCAGTACAAACAACAATCTTAACCCCTAAACTTTTAAGCCAATTTAAAACTTCAAATACGCCATCAATGGGTTTATCCAGATCATGAATAAAACTGCAGTAATTCCTCCTAAAAAGGCTCCAAAACAAGCTTCTATCACAACCAATAGGTATAAAATTATCTAAAACGTCATCAGAAAAACTCTTAATAAATATGTCCCAAGAAATAGGATTACCACCAAAAAAGGCTAAAGTAGAATTGAAAACCTCATGAAACCTATGAATAGTATCAATCAAAGTTTGATCCAAATCAAAAATTGCAAGCTTAACCACAAAAACACCAATAATAAAATATATACAAACAAAAATTAAACTATACCATACATCGAAACAAAACACTTAAAAAATCATTCTACATGAAGAAAACATTAATTGTAAAATTTATATGTTAAGCTGATTTTGTAAAGGAAAAGATATTTAATGAAAAGAACCTACGGGGAGAAGAACAAAAGGATTATAATGTCATATGGATTTTCAACAAGTTTGATAGGAAACATATATTCTCCATTCTTATCAATATTCATATTTGAAATAGCCGGCGGAAGCTTTCTTAAGGCTGGTTTCGGAAGTCAATTACCATCCATAGTATCAATGATTATGGGTTATATATGGGCTTTCATTTCCGATACAACACGTAAAAGGAGAATGTTTATTCAAATAGCTTTGATAACCAACATTTTCACATTAATATGTTCAAGTTATGTTTGGAGCATTGAACAACTTATAGTAGTACAGTTAATTGGCGCCCTAACCGGTAGTGCTGGTGGAGCCGCATTTTCAGCATTACTTGCAGAAAATTTGAGGGGACGTAGAGGAGAGATTCTAGGGAAATATAATGCATTTACTGTTATTGGAGGATTTACTGGAAATCTGTTTTCAGGCATATTATATAATACTATTGGTTATAGAAGTGTACTTAGACTTGCATCAATACTAAATATTGTATCATTAACTTTAATCTCCATGATCCATGAAGGTGAAAGCGAATCTTTGAATTTAAATGAAGTTAAGTGGAGGAATCTAATACCAGAGATCCCAAGAGAATTTTGGAGTATATATCCAGTAAGATTGATATTAGCATTACCTGGAGCTTTAAGTGGGGGAATT
>JAWBOZ010000159.1:0-2595 GCA_038825625.1 Methanomethylicia archaeon
TATTATGCATATCAGAAGGCAGCTGCAAATGCAAAAAATTATTTGGAAAGAATTTCTACAATGCCTAGATGGGAGTTACTTATACCAGGTTTGATAGAGTTTGGACCATATCCAGGAAATAAAAATATTGGTTTCACCACTCCTTGGAGATTTATAAGGCCTATTTTAAACAGAGAAAAGTGCATAGATTGTAAACTTTGTTCATATTATTGTCCAAATGGTGCAATAGATTTTAAAACAATTACCTTTGATTATGATTACTGTACAGGATGTGGTATATGCAAGAATGTATGTCCTACTAAAGCAATCGAACTTAAAGGTGAGATTGAGGCAGTTGAAGGATTAAAGGATGATGAATTACCTACTAAAAGATTTGAATCTAGAGAATATGGTTTTTAAGGTGATAAAAATGTCTCAAAAAATGGAAATGGTAAAACCCATATCAAAACAGAATTATAAAGTATTGAATGGTGCCAAGGCAATTGCAGAAGCTATAAAAATTGCTGATGTGGATGTTATTTCTGCATATCCAATAAGGCCATATACTGGAATAATGAATGCAATCGCTCAAATGTTAGCAAATGGTGAATTTAAAGCTGAAATAATTATTGCAGATTCTGAGCACAGTCAATTTGAAGTAGTAAAACACGCATCGGCAGTGGGTGCAAGAACATTTGTGGGAAGCAGTGGCGTTGGATTATTATATGCATTCGAAGCTGTGACAGCAACTAGCCTTGGTTCTGTGCCTGTAATAGGAGTTATTGGAACAAGGGCGCTTGACGATCCTGGTAATTTCGGAATGGAATGGACAGATATTCTTACTACTAGAGATCTAGGATGGTTAATATCTTGGCCAAGAGATGTTCAGGAAGCTGTGGATATGACAATTGTTGCCTATAGAGTAGCAGAGGATAGAAGAGTACTACAACCCCATTTTATAGCTATTGATGGGGCAGCAATTACACATATTTCAATGCCAGTTGTTCTGCCAACAAAAGAAGAGGTAGCTCCTTTCCTACCACCTTATAATCCACCATACAAAATAGACCCTGATTATGGCCCAATTACAAAAGGTATGCATATTGCACCCTCACTAATAGGACCGGAGGAGAGGAAAGTAATAGACGTTTCATTCAAAAAATCTAGAGAAGTAATAAAAGAAGCGTGGAAAGATTATGAAAAATATGTTGGAAGAAAATATGATCCATTCATTGAATCAAAAAATATGGATGATGCAGAAATTGCACTAATAAGTATGGGGGCATATATGAAAGATATTGAATATGTCGCTCAAAAGTTAAGAAGTGAGGGAATAAAAATAGGTACTATTAGATTAAGATATTTTAGACCATTTCCTGATAGAGAATTAGCATTACTTTTAGAAAATGTCAAAGCTGCAGGCATAGTAGAATTCGGATTTTCATTTGGCTCCCCTTATGGAACTGGCCCTATATATCATGAAGTTTCTTCAGCACTTTACGATCTTGACTCAAGGCCAAAATTACTTGATTTTCTTTTCCTAGGTGGAAGAGAACCAACAGTTATGCATTTTAGGAAGGCTGCTGAAAAAGTATTGGAATTAAAAAATGGTAAGAAACTTGAAAAGAAAACCTATTGGCTAACCCTAAGAGGTGAGGATATATGAATGATAAAATTTATTTTAATAATATAAAGAAAATTCCTGCAGAGGATTATTATACCGCAGGTCATAGAACTTGTGCAGGATGTGGACCAGCTATTGCATATAGGCTGGTTGGAAAGGCTGCTGGCCCAAAAACAGTTTTTATTGGACCTACAGGATGTATGTATGTAGCAAACGCGCACCAATTTTTAACTTCTCCCTATGCTGTTCCATGGTATCATACACAGCTTGGTGGTGGAGGAGCAGCTGGTGTTGGAACAGCAGCAGCCTTCAGAGCCTTGATGACTAAAGGAAAAAGGGTAATGGAAAATATTAATGTGATTGTCTTTGGTGGTGATGGTGCAATGGCAGATATTGGGCTTTCAGGACTTTCAATGGGCCTTTCATATGATTTTAAAAGATTATTGTATATTATTTATGATAATGAATCGTATGCAAACACTGGAATACAAGCATCAAGTACAACACCATGGGGTGCTACCACAACATTTACTCCAGAAGGAAGGATAAATAAAATTGGAAATGAAAGATATAAGAAAAATGTTGCACTTATAGCAGCCGCACATCCAAAAATAAAATATGTTGCTACCGCAACACTTCATCCACCGTTGGATTTAATGAATAAAGTTATGAGAGGACTAAATGCAGATGGGCCTGCGCTTATTCATGTACTTTTACCTTGTCCCAAAGGATGGTTTACTGAACCTGCTGATACCGTACTTCTTAGTAAACTTGCAGTGGAAACTGGTATGTGGGCGCTTTGGGAATATTCAGATGGTAAATTCAAACTCAATTATAGACCAAATCCAAGAAAGCATGTTAAGGAATATCTAAAATTACAAGGTAGATTTTCACACCTTGGTGATGAAGAAATAGAAAAAATAGATAAAATGATAGAGGAAGAATGGATATATTGGGAGGATTCAAATAAAAAACAAAAGAGTATTCTACCA
>JAWBOZ010000160.1:0-2591 GCA_038825625.1 Methanomethylicia archaeon
AAGCGTTCCCTTACAGCCTTGGATTTGATGGCTATTGTTAGAGAGCTTAAATTCATGCGTCAATCATACTTGAGCAATATATATAATATTTCTAACTCCATTTTCCTTTTCAAGTTTGGCGGTGTTTTTAAGGGTAATTTGATATTTGAATTGGGTAAGCGTTTAAGTATTAGCTCCTTTGATTTTGAGAAGCCTAAATCCCCATCAAACTTCTGTAGATTTTTGAGGGGTAAATTTGTTAGATTTAAATTCCTAGATGTTGAGCAATTGAATTTTGATAGGGTTTTGAGCTTCAAATTTGATAATGATTTTAGTATTGTTTTTGAGCTTCTTGATGGTGGGAACATTATAGTTTTGGATGGTGATGGACGTATAGTCAATGTTTTATATTCAAAGGAGACTAGGGATAGGAAGCTTGTTAATGGTGAAAAATATATTCCACCACCAATTAGGGGTTTTAATCCATTGTTGGTTGGTGCTGATGATCTCTATTCCTCCCTAATGAATTCTAAGGGTAGTTTAATTGCTTCTTTAACAAAGGTTTTAAATATTCCAGGGGAGGTTGCTGAAGAGATCTGTTCTAGATGTAATCTTAGTAAGGATTTGGAGGCTAGGGCTCTGGGTCGTGGTGATGCTGAACATATACTGGATTGTTTTAGGGATATTTCATCCTCCATAATTGATGGTGTACTAAATCCACAAATAATCCTTAGTGATGGCAGGATCGTTTCAGTTATCCCCATAGATTTCATGATATACTCAAATTTCGATTCAGAATATTTCAGCAATTTTAATAGTGCTGTGGATGAGTATTTTTTTCGTTTAATGAATTTGGAGATGGAGGATCTAAAGGTTAAGGTTAGAGTTGATGTGGAGGGTAAATTTAAAGCCATAATATCTAAGCATAGGGGATCCTTGGAGAATATGAAGGTTAAGGCTGGTAAACTTAGGTCTATGGGTAGAATTTTAATGGAGAATACAAATTTAATTGATGAAATTCTAAATTCCTTGAAAAATTATGCATTGAGGTATGGTTGGGGTAATGTTTTAAATGGAATAAAATCCTCAAAACCTGAACTCCTAAATTATATTCATGATTTTAATGCTAAAGACCGTTTGGTTATGATTAAATTGAATGGTGAAATTATACCATTAAATGTTTTGGATTCCGCTGCAAATAATGCTTCAAAACTGTTTGATGAAGCTAAGGATTTGGAAGCTAAGATTGAGAGGACCATTAAAGCCATTGAAGATTTGGAGGGTAAAATGGATCTGGAAGTTGAGGAGGAGTTTTCTAGGAGGATTGCTAAGCCCATTAGGGTTTTAGGTCCTCCGAAGAGGGGATGGTATGAGAATTTCCATTGGTTTAAATCTTCAGACGGCATTCTTGTTGTGGGTGGTAGGGATGCATCTCAAAATGAAGCTTTAGTTAGGAAGTGGCTTAAGGATCACCATATATATGTTCATGCTGATGTTCATGGCGGACCATCAGTAATAATATTATCTGAAACCATACCTCCTGAACATACAATATATGAAGCTTCTCAATTAGCTGTTTCATTTTCCAATGCTTGGAGAGCATCCTTTGAGGTTTCATCTGCATTTTGGGTTTATGGCCACCAGGTTTCTAAGAGTCCTCCATCAGGTGAGTATTTGGCTCGTGGAGCATTCATGATCTATGGTAGGAAGAACTATATTCATAATATACCCTTAAGGGTGGCTTTGGGAATAATCTTTGAGGATGATGTTTACAAGGTTGTTTCAGGTCCACCATCAGCCATATCAAAATGGTGTTTAAAAAGTGTAACATTAGCCCCAGGGGATTCGCCTCTGGAAAGGATTTATGCAAATCTAAAGAAGCTTTTATCCACTGGTGTGGGTGATGATTTGAAGAGTTTCATATCAAATTTATCCATGGACGATTTGAGAAGGGTTTTACCTCGTGGAGGATTTAGGGTTATGATGTGATTTTGGGAGAATTAAAATATTTACGTGTACATATATATTTATGGTTTAGAGTCATGTCCCATCTACCATCACCGAGAATTGAGGATCTAACTGTGGATATGGTTATGTCCAAAAATCCCATTACTGCACCTTCCTCCTCAAGTATTCTTGAGGTTTCTAAGGTTATGAGGGATCGTAATGTTGGTAGCGTTATCATTGTTGATGATGATAAACCTGTGGGTATTGTCACTGAGAGGGATCTCGTAGTTAAGGTTTTGGCTTCCGGTATGGATTCTGGGAATCATGTTTCAACCATAATGTCTAAACCTCTAATAACAATTAAACCATCCATTAGAATTGTGGATGCTGCTAAGATAATGGCTAAGAATAATATTAGAAGGCTTGTGGTTATGGATGGTAATGTTATGGTTGGAATAATCACTGAGAAGGATATTTTAAAAGTTGCTCCAGAAATCATTGAAATATTATTGGAGACCATTAAAATCAATAGATTTGAGGAGTCGTATTCCGGTGGAGGATTTATGACTGGTTATTGTGATAATTGTGGTGAATGGTCTGATGAATTATTGGAGGTAAATGGTGAATTTCTATGTCAAGATTGCCGTAAGATTAAGGGATGATCA
>JAWBOZ010000161.1:0-2587 GCA_038825625.1 Methanomethylicia archaeon
TTGGGTAAACGAACACGATGTTGGCCATCTAGTTGGTTTAAAGCCAATACTGGTAATGGACGTTTTTGAACATGCATAGATGATAGATTATGGGTTGAGGAAAGCAGAATATGTAGAGGCATTCTTCAGAAACATAAATTGGTCTGAAGCTATTAGAAGATTTAATGAAGCCACTTAAACATATCTTTCCTTTTTATGTTACTTTTATAACTTCTTTTTCTAATACAATAAATGTATGTTCCCATTGAGCTATAGGTTGGCCTCCATCCTCCACCATATATGGATATTCGCTTATATATCCCTTATCTAAAAGTTGATTGAAGGATCTTGGGTATGAGGGATTATTCCTAAAATCGGTAAGCCATCTTTTAGTGAATGGTAAATAGTTGAATCTCCTTTGAATAGTTAGAAATAAGCTTCTAGCGGCACCCATTTTAGGTGGGCGTGGACTAACCAAGCGATAAATATTTCCACCCCTAATACCTCTAACCTCACCCATACCAGAACTAAGAGTGGCAAAGGGTTCAATGGCATAAGCATATCCAGGTGCAAGTTTTGTTAGAGCATATTTCATTTGTTTAATATTTGGTATTACGAATCCTGTATGAAGCTTATATCTATCCAATTGATGGCCAGCCAAATTCTTTATAGGTTTAAATCCATAGGAATTAACAGTTTTTTCAATTATGGAACTTATCTTCATTATAGAGATATTTACATTAAGTTCTTTATCAACGTTGTCCATAGCTTCTTTAACAGCATTTATAAGTTCTTCAAATTCTGAGGAGACATTTATTGTTATTGCTGTATCAGCAATGTATCCATCATAATGTGCACCAACATCTACCTTCACGATACAATTGTCTGGAATTACACCTCTAGTATTTTCATCAGCAGTATAGTGAGCTGCAATTTCATTTATACAAATATTGCATGGAAATGCTGGTTTACAACCATACTCAACTATCTTATTTTCAATTTCATCACAAACATCTCTAATAGTAGCACCAGCACGAACAATCTCAAGAGCCCTATTTTTAGCAGCTTTAGTAGCTTCACCAGCATGTCTATATGCTTCAACCATCTCCTCCGTCATCAAAGCCGCGCACCACTAATAAATTTTAATACAAAGTGTAATTTAAATTTAAACTAAAAGAAGAATGGTACATCCCTCCAAACAATGTCAAGCCAATTAAATTCTGTAACTAATTCTCTCCTATTAATAGCCTCTTGTAAACCTAATAAAAGCTTATGATGACGTTTCTCATCGTCAAGAATATACCTCAAAACATATTTTAACCTTTCATCCTCAATACTCTTCAGAAAACCTTCAATAACTTCCATCATCTTCAATTCAACATTTATATGTTCAGCTATAATTGTATTCAAATTTTCATATTCCTCTTCATTAAGCGGTTTACTTAAACCTTTAATCATCTCCCATAAAGCTTTGAAAAGTTCAGAATGCTTCCTAGAATCATGTGCAATACTACCCATCAAAACTTTAACCATAGTATTAGAAATTTTTGAGGTTTCACTCTTCAACTTTGAAGCATTCTCCCTCTCCATCATGACAGCATCTTTAAGCCTTAAGATAAGTTCAGTGCTCATGTATAATGATTTGTTGTTTAAGTAATATATAATTTTTGAAAAATAAGTAATTTAGTATGTGGGGTGATCCTTTAAAACACTTTCAAATAACCATGAAACATCCGATGGAGCCCTCTTAAATTTAATTCTCTCATTTAATGCATGTGTGATTAATGGTAGAGCTATTGTGGCATCGCAATAGCATGTAACTCTTCTACCTTCAGCATCAATTTTACCCCAACTAATTGCTTCCTCCAATGTACAGCCAGATAAGCCACCCCATTGCGGAGAATCTGTGGTTATTTGTATAGCATACCTATGTGGATAATAATACTCACCTACACTCTTCCTTAGAAATCCCCTTCTACCTTGAACGCCAAGATGTCTAGTTTTTGGTGATATGGATATGGCTAATATCTGTGTGTAATCCTTTGGTACACCGCCACCAATATATATTACACCAATATCTTTAACCCTTTCACCTATACTAACGAATTGTTCAAAATCCTTAACATTATCCACAATTATCTGTTTTCCCTCATTCTTGGCTAGTAGGAATGCTTCACCATAAGCACTATCAGCAATAGCTGGACAAAATACCGGAACATTGTGTTCAGCAGCCACAGCTACTATACTCCTTATATTTCTCTTTAAAAGCCATTTACCAAATAAATGTAGGAACTCCATGCTCGAGTATATATAATCATCACGTAAAGTTAATATGAAATCCCTAATAAGCTCCTCCATAACTTTATAATCCTTCTCAAATCCATAAACATCATAATACCTATTTATATCATGTTTTAAAAGTTCTCTATCATTAACCATATGATTACCCTGCCAATAACTGAATCCCATAGCTTCAATAATATCTTCAGAAACATTGGCACCGGTGGAAACCAATATATCGATAAACCTTTTTTCTATAAGCCAATTAATAATTTTCCACTGACCAGCAGTGCTCATGGAACCTGAGAAACCCATAATTATTGTTAAA
>JAWBOZ010000162.1:0-2559 GCA_038825625.1 Methanomethylicia archaeon
GATTAAAACAAAGCGGGATCGTAGGAGAAAATAAAAATGAAAATTCAATTGTGTTTAGTCACAATCGGAAGGAAACATTCATTGCCGTTAGTTTTAAGGTGTATTAAAAACTGTGAAAAAATTGGTGAAATTGAATATTTTGCCTTTAATGCAGGGGCTAAAGAAGAAATTAGAGAATGGTTAGAAAGAGAGGGTTTTAAAGTAATTGATATTGAACAGGAGCCCATAGAACATAATCAACTATGGAAAATATTATCAGGGGAAACGAGGGATTTAGAGGAAACTAAAATTTACAGAGGGGATTTAAACCAAAAAAAAATAAAAAACATTTTCGAGACTTATGGAGTAATAAAAGAAAATGTTTTGGATGGTCTTATAATAAGACAGATTGAAAATATTTTCAACTTTACTGATTAGACAAAGATTATCTTGAATAAACTATCACAATTTTTCTTCTGACAACTCATGAATCAACTAGTTGCATACTAACACCCTCCACTGGTTTGATTTTATTGTAGTTCAACAACAGTTCTACAGGCCAATACTTCTGTATTACTTCCCATTTATAGATAGTGTCGTAAATCTTGTATATTAAGGGTTTACACCCATTATAAGTCAATCTCATTATCAATTATATAGAAAAATTTATAAATTGATTATTATTTTCTTAGATTTATTGAGGTGAACCACTGTGATTAAAAGAAGAATTGTTTCGGGAGTTTTAGTTTTGATTTTCGTAACGTTGTGCATCTATCCAGCAAATGCAAATGTATCTAGTCAGTTCTTCTTTACAGGCAAAGTAACAACAAGTTCAGGCGATCCTATTGCTGGTGCTAAAATTGAGATAAAAGAGGATTACGATTATCCTATCACTTATACCAGTTATACAGGTCAGGACGGAATGTATATCATACCATTGGTAAGAACAGTATGTAGTAACTACTTTGTAACTGCATCTCATCCAGGTTACTACACTCAGACAAAACATGTAAGCGTTAACCACACGGTTGGTTTTGTGTATGTTAATTTTACTCTTATAAAGAAAACAAGATCAGCTAAGATGTTACAAGGCGTGATATCATTTATACAAACTTATCCAATGTTTAAAAATCTAAAATCAATTTTTATAGATTAATAACCTTTTATAAAACCCCTATTTCTTTCATCTTCCTATAATTTTCAGGATTATCTTCAAAGTATTTTCTAACAGGTTCTAATATTTTATTCAGATAACTTGCAGTTGCATTTTTTAAATCAAGAGGATGTAATCCTCCTAAGTATGCTTTTTCTAACTCTTCATAGGATCTTATTAATAAATCTCCTCCAAATTTGCTAGATCTTTTAATCAAAAATCCTCCTTCTCTGATTTCTGGAAATATAATATATTTACAAATCTCTAAAACAGGATTATTTTCTATTTGTTTTTCAGGACAGTACGCCTTTTTTATTTTATTCTCAACTTCTGCAGGACTATCGTGTATAGATATCATGGATTCCGGTTTGCTTTTACTCATTTTAACTTTTGCCATATCCATACGCCCTTCTGCTTGTAAGCTGGTAAGGAGAGGAGTATGCAATGCAACGGGTGGTTTTTTCCCAACTTTTCTTGAAATATCTCTGGCAAGCATGTGTGCATGCCTTTGATCCATTCCACCATATGCTACATCAACATCTAGGTAAAAAATATCAGAAACCTGCATAACTGGATAAAAGAGTTTAGAAAGATCTTTCTCTGCCTCATCTTCACTCCTACCCATGATATCCATAGCACGCTTTACTCTAGCAATGGTTGTAGATTTAGATACTCTTAGTACAAGTTCCCAATATTTTGGATCATCTATGTAGTCGCTTGCATAAACAAATTTTACCTTATTCCTCGGTACACCCATGGCAATGAAACAATCTTCCATGTACCTGCCACATTTCTTAATTTTCTCCATATCCCCATTTAGCTTATCATTTATATATGCATGCCAATCAGCTAGAAGTATTGTAAAATCAAATCCACAATCTATGAAATCTTTTATCTTTTCACTACAAATCTTCCATCCTATATGAACAATACCCGAAGGCTCAAAACCGATGTACGCCTTTGGTTCTGATTTTTCTAAAACATTTTTTAGCTCTTCTCTTGTTACAACCTCTATTGTATTTCTTAATAATTTCTCTAGTTTATCCATACTTATCATTTTCTCTCCAATTTTTTTATGACTCTATCTATAATCTTTTCAGTTACACCAAGATAATTTTCAGGGTTTAGGGCAATTTTTATTTCTTCATCTGTAAGCATTTTCAGCTTCTTATTTTCTTTCCTAAAAACCTCTTCTAACGTTTTACCTTGATCAATAGCACTTAAAGATAACCTTCTCATTATCTCATGTGCTTCTTCCCTTCCCATACCTTTTTTTACCAAAGTCATCATTAGAGATTCAGCCATTGGGAGACCTTTCGATAGCTCAAAATTTTTCCTCATTCTATCTGGAAAAACTTTAAGATTTCTAAAAACATTATTCATCTGATAAACAATCCAATCTGTGAGTATTATTGAGTGAGGTATAA
>JAWBOZ010000163.1:0-2531 GCA_038825625.1 Methanomethylicia archaeon
CAAAAGAGGTTATTGATAAGATTGTTTATTTAACTCAGGGGAAATTGTATCCAGATTATTATGGGATAGAGTTAGGTTTAGCTGAGAAGCTTGCATTAAGAGCAATATCAGAGGCTAGTGGAATAACGATAAATGAGTTGGAGGATAAACTAAATGAAACTGGAGATATAGGTATAGTTACAGAATTTGCATTACAGAAGAAGAGATTAAAAACTTTAACAGAATTCTTCACCAAAACTGGCGGTAAAAGTCAATTAACAGTTTCAGAAGTGTATAATGTGCTTGATGAAATAGCAAAGATAAGTGGTGAGGGATCTCAAGATAAGAAGATAAAATTGTTGGCAGGAATATTGAGGAAGGCTTCACCAAAGGAAGGAAAGTATATTATGAGAACTATAACTGGAAGATTAAGGTTAGGCATAGCCGATATGACTATATTAGATGCACTTGCCATAACATTTGCACAAACGAAGGATGTGAGACCAAGAATAGAGAAGGCATACAATATATCTAACGATTTGGGGGAGGTTGCTAGAAAACTTTCGGAAAAAGGTATTGCAGGAATTGAAGAGATTGGTATTATTATAGGTAGACCCATAAGACCCATGCTTGCTGAAAGGCTATCTACAGCGCAAGAGATAATGGAGAAATTGAATGGTAAGTTAGCTGCAGAATATAAGTATGATGGAGAGAGGATACAAGCCCATAAAGATTGTGATAATGTAATCTTATTCTCAAGGAGGAGTGAAAATATAACGCATCACTATCCAGATATATGTGAATTAATTAAGGGTGGAATAAAGGCTAAACAAGCCGTGGTTGAGGGTGAAGCAGTGGCAATAAATATTCAGACTGGGGAGTTCTTACCATTCCAAGAGTTAATGCATAGGAGGAGGAAGTATGGTATTGAGGAGGCTATGGAGAAATATCCAGTAACATTATTCTTATTTGATGCATTATACGTGGATGGAGAGGAATTATTGGATAAACCATATATGGAGAGGAGGAGGATACTTGAGGAAATAGTATTGGAAAGTGATAGAGTGAAGATGGCTACAAGTAGGATAATAAATTATCCGGAAGAGCTTGAGAAGTTTTTCATGGAAGCTGTCGAAATGGGCTGTGAGGGACTTGTATGTAAATCCATATCACAAGACTCAATATATCAGGCTGGAGCTAGAGGATGGTTATGGATAAAGTATAAGAGAGATTATAAATCTGAAATGACGGATACTGTGGATTTAGTTGTTGTTGGAGCATTTTGGGGTAAGGGTAAGAGGGCTGGAGGTTATGGAGCATTATTAATGGCTGCATATGATGAAGATACAGATACATTTAAAACTGTATGTAAAGTTGGGAGTGGATTCACAGATGAAGATCTGAAGAAGCTTCCATCAATACTTGAACCATACAAAATTCCACATTCACATGCTAGAGTGGATGCAAAGCTTGAAGCAGACATATGGTTTACACCAGCAATAGTACTTGAAATATTGGGTGCAGAAATAACTTTAAGCCCAATACATACATGTGCATTAAACAAGATAAAGGAGGGGGCAGGATTAGCTATAAGATTCCCAAGATTTACTGGGAAGTATAGGGTGGATAAAGGTCCAGAGGAAGCGACCACAGAAAAGGAAATAATGGAAATGTATCAGATGCAATTAAAGAAGTTGGAAGAGTCATGAAGAAGATAGTTAGGGAAGATTGGTGGGAGAATTATAAAAATTACCTAGACAACAATCCAAATTCAATAACAAGGTTAGTTGAAAATCTATCGCCGAAGAAGACTATAAATAATAGGCAGTATGTTAAAATCAAGAGGAATTATGATTTATGGCAGTTTCAGAATGAGATCTTGGAGAGAATATGGAATTATGATCGTGGATTAATAATAGGGTTACCAACAGGTTTAGGTAAAACATATTTAGCTGGAGCATATTTGGAGAGAGAAAGCAGTGAAAATGGGATTAGGGTGCTATTCCTAGTTCCATCAGTACCATTAGGAGTACAGCAAACACTATTTGCAAGGGAGAAGCTTAATGTTGATGCAGCATACTTCATATCCGGTTCAATAACCCCTGATAAAAGGATGGAATTAAATGTTTGGAATTCAGGATTTACGGTTACAACCCCACAAACATTCTCCAACGACCATTTATACCCCTTTAAGGAGTATATGAAGGAATTGAGGGTAAATGATGATACTATAGAGAAATTGAAGGAAATCTTGGAGGTGGCTGAATTCGAATTCCCATATGATATAATTGTGGCTGATGAATGTCAAAAATATATTGGGGATACAGATGGATATGCAATATTAATGGCTGCTGCAGCATGTGGAAGGAAAATATTGGCATTAAGTGCTACACCACAATTACATTCACAACACAGACTTATGGAGCTTAGGAAAATATTTAATAAGATAGAGGTATTTTCATTGGAGCATCCAAGTATAAGGGAGTATATACCATCAAGAATATTATACATAGTTAGGGTGCCTACGCCACAAAAGACTCTTCAAACATATC
>JAWBOZ010000164.1:0-2521 GCA_038825625.1 Methanomethylicia archaeon
TGGCCATTTCAATATTATTCAATTTCTATTACCTCGCCAAACTTGTAATTCTTTTTCAAAATCCAATACCAGCCTTTACCCATTCTAACTCTTTCAGCTCCAAGCTCATTCAATTTATTTCTCAATTTATTCAATATGTTTACCATGAAGTTTTTGTCGTATACTATGATGGCGTCTTCAACCATATCTAAGTATATTGGGCTTATTTTAGATGCTTCCATGGGGGTTTTAAGTATTGGTGAGAAATCTATGTAGTAACCTTTACTTCTTAAATCATCTAGTATATGTGTAATTTCATCTTCAATTTTCATAAATATGTCTTGACGTTCAAATCTAGATTTTGGGAGGTCTTTAATTACTAGAAATAAGTCTACGTCACTATCTTTACGGGCTTCTCCACGGGCTACGGAGCCAAAAACAATTATGGAAATTAGTTTATCACCGAAGTATTCAAGAAGCTCTTTAAATAATGTGTCTATCACTTCACGATAAGGACTATGCAAATGTTCAATTCCAAATTTAAACATATACTCCGTATAATCATCATACTAAATACACATATAAGCTTATAGAGTTAAGATTATCATTTATTCCCATTCTAGTTTTGATTTGATAAGTAGACTCATTATCCTTGTGAAATTTATATCATAACTTATGCTTAGAAAAACTTATATCTACTTTTCAAACATACTATTTTCGAAATGTATTTTTCGAAAAGGTTAATTCCATTAATACTTATACTTTATTTTTTGGCTTTAATTTTTACAGGTTTCCACATTTTTCAAGGTGTATATGCTTATAATCCAATTATGATTGACCAGAATTATATGGTTGAATATTTCAATGTTACTTTAACTGTTTATCATAATAATACGGTTAATGTGGTTGAAGTTATTAGAGTTTACTTTATCAATTTAGCTTTTAAAAGTTTTACTAGGAGCATTTATATTGAGGGTTTTGAAGATTTAAAGATTAGTAATGTTTATTCCATTGATTCCAATATAACTAGTGTTAAAATTAATAAAGCTTTGAATTTGAGGGAGATAACTATAGATCATGTTAGAGATGTATTGCAACGTTATGTTACGTTTGTTATTGAGTATAATGCTTATGGAGTTTTAAAATTATATGATTCTGATAGGAATAGGTTTTCATGGCCTGTGATTAGTTATGCATGGAATACATTTCCATTTGATAGGATACTTGTAACCGTTATTTTACCTAGAAGTTTTAATCCATCATTGATAGAATGTGATCCAAAAGCTGAATCTATTATTCAAGGTGAAAGCTCCACTAAAATAACATTTTATAAGGAGAATATTAAAGCTAATGCTGGAGGATTCTATATCAATGTTATCTTCCCAAAGATAACTGAAGTTGTTAGGGAACCATTTATATTTGAAGATCAACCCATAGAATCAGCGCTTTTAATATCGTCTTTTACGACTTTAGTTATGTTTACATTGTATTATTTTAGGGGTAGAATTCCAAGGGTTGAAGCTTCAAGTTATATTTATTCTAGTGGGGTCCCATCCCATCTAAAGCCTATTGAAGTAGCATATTTAGTTAACAGGAGGTTTGGGGGTGGACCCCTATTATCCACAATTATCGAACTTGCGAGAAGTGGTGATATTGTTTTGAGGTATGATGGTGTATATCTACACTTTATTGAAACTTCTGAAGGTAAGCTTTTTAGTAGATATAAGGTTTCATTGAAGGATTATGAAAAGGAATTGATAGATGTAATTTCTAAAGCTGGAAATTCATATAATCTCCAAACAAGTTTCTGGCCTAATTTGAGGAGGATTGTCCGTATGGTTGAAGACTACTTGGTTAAGGAAGGATACTTTAGTTATCCACCATCTAAATTGAGGAAGATATTCTTATCCTCAGGTTTAATAATTTCTGGAGCTGGTTTAGTAATGCTTTTAATCATGCCTTTATTTGGAGAATTCTTTTGGAATCTTGCTAAGAGATTTATGGGTTTATTCTTTGGTTTAATCATGTCTAGTGCTCCAATAATATTAATCGGATATTTAAAGTTTACAAGTTATACTCCTAAAGGTGCAATGGAGTTAAATGCTTGGAAAACATATATTGAGTGCATTTTAAATCCACAAACATTAAAAACAATGTATACTTTAAGTGAAGAAAGATTTGAAGAAGATATGATGTATATAGTGGCTATAATTCCACATAGATTCTATAATTGGGCTACGAATTTCATTGGAAAATTAAGTTATGTTCCAAAATGGATTGAATTCAATGGTGGTATAGGTAAAGTAGAACCTTCCACTGAGGGATATGTAAAATTTATAAATATCATGGGAACAATAGTAAAAGATTTCATAGAAGATTTCCCACACATAAGATACTTAAAATTATTCCCATATCCAATTTAAACTTATGTTTAATATAAATATTGGGTGATGATCGGTTTCGGGATCATCGGTTTCATTCTCAGACAGATGAGGTATCCCATGGCTCCCCTCGTTCTGGGGATCATCCTTGGAGACCTGAT